>QHWL01000326.1 GCA_003222555.1 Acidobacteriota bacterium
GGCAGAAACGGTACGTGTGGGCATCGTCGTGCGGGTGCAACTGAAAGTCGTCTTTCACTGGCGACGGGGCCCCACCCTCGTCGCGAACTGACGCCGATGCCTCGCCCGTGTGTCTTCGGCTCGGCATGGCCGCAGGCGCGTCACGGACCCAGTATAATTCGGCGGTTATGTCCATCCTGAAGGTCGCGCGCATGGGCCACCCGGTGCTGCGCACCAAGGCGCTGGCGATTCAGCGGGCTGAAATCAAGAGCCCGGCCATTCAGCGCCTGATCGACGATTTGATCGAGACGATGGTCGAATATCACGGCGTCGGCCTGGCGGCGCCGCAGGTCCACGTCGGCCTTCGGGTGTTCGTCGGGGTCCTCGACGCGCGCGAAGGCCCGGGAGAAGACGAGCGCGAGACCGATCCGCTTCCGCTCATCAACCCGGAAATCACGCCGATCGGCGACGACATCGTGGAGGACTGGGAGGGCTGCTTGAGCGTTCCCGACATCCGCGGGCGCGTGCCGCGCGCGCGCGAGATCAAGGTTCGCGCGTTCGACCGGAAGGGAGAGCGCATCGAAATCCGCGCCCACGACTTTCCGGCCCGCGTCATCCAGCACGAAACCGATCATCTCGACGGCGTTCTCTTTCTCGACCGCATGCGCTCGCTCGAGTCTCTCACGTTTCTCGACGAGTACTCCCGCTACTGGATCAAAGACTGATGCCGCATAACATCTGCGGCGGACAGATCATGAACTGACAGGTTCACGTTCAACGCAGAGACCGCGGAGTCCGTAGAGAAGAAATGCTTAAGGATTTCTCGGCGTGCTCTGCGAGCTCGGCGTTCAAACGTCGTATTTGTCCGCCTCTAAGGATTTCCGGCTCTTCTTCTCAATTGCCCGCTCCGACTGCAGGCGCTCCAATTCCACTTCGGAGTGATCGGCAAACTGCATCGCAAGGGCGATCGCGCGATGGCCCGCCACCTCGGCGATCGCGCGGTGCATCATCTGGCAGACGCGCCGGTACGCCGGATGGCCCTGAGGCGCCGTCCGCAACTCGATGATGTGCATCGCCTCCCGCGCGTTCATCTCCATATAGAACCGCACTCGGTAGGCCATGACGACGGCGTACGGGGCGACCTCGCCCATGCCGGCCGCCACAATCTTTTCGTAGAGATCCGCCGAGCGGTCCATCACTTCGCGCCAGTCGCCGAGCGCGCCGGCTTCCTCAATGGCTGCCGGCTCCGTGGAGCCGTGCCGCGTGCTGAGCGGCTGCCATTCGAGCGTGAGCAGTCGGTGGCGCTGGAGATCGCGGAACGCGCCGTAGTCGGCGAGCACGTCGAAACGATAACCGGTCCGCTCGAAGGCGCGGCCGGGCTTGTGCCGACGGTTGACGCGAGCTCCCACGTAAGCGCGGAGCAGCGCCGCGCGATCGTCGACGGAAAGGCGTCGAGCGATCGTCGTCAATTGGTCGTCGGGAAGATCCGAGGCGGAATACAGGGCCGCGGCGACGACTTTCGTTTCGCCGTCGGGATCGAAGTCGGTCAGTGTGACTTCGGGCCTCGGCTCGGCCTCGACGTCGGCGACCACTGTCTGTGTCAGGCTGTTGAACGCGCGCCGGGTCTCCGCGAGATACTCGACCCATCGGCCGCCGCGGTTTGGCTGATCGATCCGCGTAAGGAACGCCGGAATGACCTGCCGCAGCTCGGCGAGCATCAAGTGGGCGTGGCCGCGCACTTCTTCGAGCGGGTGCGCGAACATGCGCAGGAGCAGCGCTTCGAACGCCTGGCCCGTCCCGAACAGGCCGACATTCGAGGTCGTGGCCGCCGGCAGGAGGCCGCGGAGAGTGTCGAGCGCCTTGGCGCGAATGACCGAGCGATACACGGCGTCTGAGTCTTCCGGCGCTTTGGGGTGCTTCGCGCGGAAGTAGGCCTCCATTGCGGGGATCCACCGCGCGTAGGTACTGAAGGCGCGGTCGAGGGTGCCGACGAAGGCTTCCCGGAGCGTCGAACGCTCCAATTCCGCTGGCACGTGATATTTCCAGCGGTCGTTCGGGCGGTCGGTGTACGGCACGTACCGCGTCGACTGCTCGAGGTAGGCCATCAGCCGCCCCCATTCGAGCACTTTGGTGAGCACGTTGGAAACGCCCTCGCACGCCAGGTGCGCGCCGCCGAGTTGTGCGACCGAGTCGTCGCCGTACTCGTTCAGCACGCGCGCGTACAGCTTCTCGGCGCGGGCCGTCCCGACAGGCGCGCCTGCAACAGACGACCCCTCTTGCACCTCACCGATAAACTCGTCGAGAAACAGCCGGCGCACCGATTTCGCGGAGCGTGAGTACCGCGCGAACAGCGCGCCTTTGACGGTCTCGGGGAGATTGGTCAGCGCGAAGACGGGCCGATCGGTGTTGGTGAAGTAGGGCCCGAGCGCGCGCGTTTCATCAGGCGTAAAGGTGTCGGGCGTCGTGATGGGCCCAGGCATGTGCGGGGCGACCCTTTCAAAAGTTCGGAGGGCAGACCTTGTCGGGTCCGCCAAACTATTCTACGCGCGGGTACAATAGAGAGATGGTTTACATCTTCGGCAAGGACACCTGACCGCATACACAAGCCGCCCGTGACGACTATCAGCGGCGGCACGTCGCCTTCGAGTACTTCAACGTGAAGAAGACTCCGGCCGATCTCGCGCGGATGCTCGAGTACAGCGCGGGCCGGCGCGCCGTCCCCGTCATCGTCGAGGACGGGAAGGTCACCATCGGGTTCGGAGGCACCTGAGGGGTGTGACGAGGAACGGAGGTCACCGAAAGACGATGATGATCCTGCCGCGTCCCTCCGTAATGAACTCCGTGTCCTCGGTGGTAGAGCCGTTCTGCAGGCGTACTCCAGAGCGCTATCACGGAGGTCACGGAAAACCGCGCGACGAGGTCACCGAAAGCAAACGATGACCCTGCCGTGTCCTCCCGTATGTACTCCGTGTCTTCGGTGGTAGAGATTTTCCGGACGATGTGCCGAAGGGTTAGATGCTCCAGACCGCGTTCAATCCGATTTTGCTCGAAGCGTACAACCCGGGTTCCATGACGGGCCTGGGCAACAACACATACCTCGCCATCGCCTCCAACGGAGACGCAGTGCTGGTCGACGCCGGTGTCGGCGATCCGCGGCATCTGGCTGCGCTCGCCCGGGCGCTTGGCGATCACCACGCGCGACTCGACCGAGTTCTCGTCACGCACGGCCACGCCGACCATGCGTCTGGCGCTGCGGCAATCGCATCGGCCCGGCCCGCGACGTTCGCGAAGCATCCGTGGCCCGAAGAGGACTTCCGCTACGCCGTCGACTGGCAGCCTCTCGTCGACGGCGATGTCGTCGCGGTTGGCGACCAACCGCTGACGGTCCTGCACACACCCGGGCACTCGCCCGATCACCTCGTGTTCTGGCACGAGCCGAGCCGCACGGCGTTTACCGGCGATCTCGTCGTCGAAGGCAGCAGCGTCATGATTAGCTGGAGCCGCGGCGGCAACCTGGCGCAGTACCTGGCAGCCCTCGAGCGGCTTCGCGCGCTCGAGCCGAAAGTGCTCCTGCCGGCGCACGGCCCGAAAATCACCGATCCGGACCGACTGTTGATCGGATATCTCGAGCACCGACGCCTGCGGGAGCGGCAGATCCTCGCCGCTCTGCAGAGGGGTCATGCTACCGTGCAGACGATCGCCGAATCCATCTATGATGGTCTCGAGCCGGCGCTCATGGCTGCGGCGCGCGAAACCGTGCGTGCGCATCTCGAGAAGTTGAAGGCCGAGGGGCGGGCGGTCGACGAACACGGCCGATGGCGAATGTGACGGCGGTTCTCATCTGCGCGGCGCTGGCCGTTCTGCTCGTCTTGCGCGAAATGTCCGCCCGGCGCGCGATGGCGCGCCTCAGGAACGAGCTCGCCGTGGCGCAGGCGCACGTGAGCGACCGCGATCAGATCGCAAACGTCGGTCATCTCCTTTCCGGGCTCGCCCAGGAGCTCAAGAGCCCGTTGCAAGGCGTCATCGGCAACACCGAGGTGATGCTCGCCTCCTCGGATCCGGGCCACTCCTCCGCAGCGGAGCTCAACGAGATCCGCGACAACGCCGCGCGCGCCGCAGGTATCGTGCGCAACCTGCTCGCGTTCACCGAGACGAGCTCGCTCACCAGACGCTGGTACGACATCAACGACATCGTCCTGCGCGCGGTCGACCGCTGCCGCACTGAGCTCCAGACGGCCGGGGTGCGCGTTCAGCTCGTGCGCGCCGATCGGCTGCCGCTGATCTGGGTCGACGGACGTCAGATCGAGAAGGTCATCGCGACACTGCTCACGCTGCCCGTGTCGATGACGCCTTCCGGTGGCGGGTCACCTGAGTCCGCTGTGATGATCGAAACCCGACGCGGCCCCGGCCCCGACGATCCGCTCGTGATCGAGATCGACGATCGAATTGCTGACGATGGCGGCGACGACGCGTCGTGGTCGGGCGGTCTTTCCGCCTGCCGCAGCATCATCGAAGCACACGCCGGGTCGCTCGAAGTGAACAGCCGCGACGATGCCGGCTTTCGTTTTCATGTGGAGTTGCCGGTGGCCGCCGGTGTTGAAACCGCGTAGGCGCGCCAGGAGTGATCACCGACATGGAGAAGATCATCGATTTCATCAATGTGAACCGCGAGAAGTACCTCGATGAGCTGAAGGCGCTGCTTGCCATCCCCAGCATCAGCGCGCTGCCCGAGCACGCTGGCGATGTGAAGCGCTGCGCCGAGTGGTGCGCCGACGAAATGCGCCGCATCGGCCTGCAGAACGTCCGGCTCATCGCGACGCCCGGCAATCCCGTGGTCTACGGCGACTGGCTCGGCGCGCCGGGCGCGCCGACCAGTCTTTTTTACGGCCACTACGATGTGCAGCCGGTCGACCCCCTCAATTTGTGGGAATCGCCCCCGTTTGAGGCGACCATCCGGGACGGCGAGATCTACGCGCGCGGCTCGGCGGACGACAAGGGACAGGTGTTCATGCACTTCAAGGCGGTCGAAGCGCATTTGAAGCAGAACGGCCGTCTGCCGGTGAACATGAAGTTCATCCTCGAAGGCGAGGAAGAAGTCGGGAGCGTGAACCTCGACGACTTCGTGCACGCGCACAAAGGCGATCTCCACGCCGATGTCGTCGTCATCTCCGATTCGGGAATGTTCGCTCGAGGCGTTCCCTCGATGTGCTATGGCCTTCGCGGGCTCGTCTACTTCCAGCTCGACCTCCGCGGGAGCAGCACCGACCTGCACTCGGGATCGTTTGGCGGCGCGGTTGCCAACCCGGCGTTCGTGTTGGCGCAGATCATCGCGCAGATGAAGGACCGTGGGGGCCGCGTCAAGATCCCCGGGTTCTACGACGATGTGAGGCCGCTGGAAGAGTGGGAGCGGCGGGCCTGGAGTCAGCTGCCGTTCAACGAAAAACAGTACAAAAAGAATTTCGGGATTCCGAAGCTGTTCGGCGAAACCGGCTACACGACGCTCGAGCGCACGTGGGCGCGGCCGACATTTGAAGTCAACGGGCTATTGTCGGGTTTTACCGGCGAGGGCGCGAAAACCGTGCTGCCGGCGGTCTCGATGGCCAAGATCAGCATGCGGCTCGTGCCAAATCAGGACCCCGACAAGATCGCGGCGCTCTTCGAAGCGTACGTGCGAAAGATCGCGCCGAAGACGGTCGAGTTGAAGATTACGCGCATGCACGGCGGTAAGCCCTGGATGACGTCGTTCGACAACCCGTTCGTGCAGGCGGCGGGGCGCGCCATCGAAAGAGGTTTCGGGCGCCCCCCTGTCTTCACGCGTGAGGGCGGATCGATTCCGGTCGTCTCGACATTCCAGGAGGAGCTCGGGGTGCCGTCGGTGCTCTTCGGCGTGGGCCTGCCCGACGAGAACGCGCACGCGCCGAACGAGAAGCTCGACGTGTCGAACTTCCACAACGGCATCATCGCCTCGGCGTATCTCTACGACGAGATGGCGCACATCGCCGTGCCCGCTTGAAAAAACGTCTACCGCCGAGACCGCCGAGACCGCCGAGAAGAAAACGCTAAGAACTCTCGGCGTGCTCTGCGTGCTCTGCGGTAAAACGGCTCATTTTCACAGGCTCTTCAGGCCCGCGAACGCGCGGCAGGAGCTGATAGAGTGGCGAACGTGTCGAGGCTCGACACTCTCCTGAACGCGCTGCAGAAGTTTTACGGCGCGCTGCCGGCGCCGCCGCGCGATCCATTCACGTTGTTCGTATGGGAGGTCCTGTCGGTCCATTCGACGCCGAGAAAGCGGGACGCCGCGCTCGTGGCGTTGAAGCGGATTCGCGCGCTCACGCCGGATGCGATGTGGCGGGCAGCGCAGGCCAAGCTCGAAGCGAGCGTTGCCCTCGCCGGCCCGTACACCGAGCAGCGGTTGCGCGCGCTGAGGACCGGCGTCGATTTGTTCCGCCGCTCGCCGGAGTTGCCGGCCCTCATCAAAGGGCCTTTGCCGGCTGCGCGCCGGGCGTTGAAGCCGTTTCCGCAGCTGGGAGACGCCGGCGCGCATCGAATGCTCCTCTTTGCAGCCGATCATCCGATTCTGCCGGTCGACGCCCGTGTCAACCGGGTCGGCTTGCGGCTCGGGTACGGCGAGCGGAAGACGGCGCGGACCGTGCAGACCGGGCTGGCCCGCGAGTTGCCGCCCGCCGTCGACGCGTTCCGGCGGGCGTTCCAGTATCTGTCGCATCACGGAGCCGCTACATGCACGGAAAGCGACCCCCACTGCCATATCTGTCCGCTGGTGTCGGAGTGTCCTGAAGGCAAGAAGCGGACAGGTGGGAGACCGGGAGATTGAAGATTGTCGATTGCAGATTGAAGATTTGGATTGCAGATTTCCGTTAGCTCGCCGAATCCCCAATCAGCCAATCAATCTTCAATCTGAAATCTTCAATCTCACCTTCTCAATTGAGCGAAGCGACCCTCCTGCGAAGCATTTTGACGTGCTCCCAGATTTGAGCCAGCTCCTCACGCTCTTCCTCGTCGAGCGGGCTCGACGATGAGAGCTGAAGGTAGGTCTGGAGGTCGCGCAGCGCGGCGGAGAAGTCCTTCAAGTGATAAGCGAGCAGTCCCCGATCGCGCAGCTCGTTGTTGGCCGACGGGTCGACGGCGAGAAGCAGTTCGGTGACATCGCGCGCCTGCGGAAACGAGTGCATGCGCACGTACACGCGTTTCAGATTGAGCAGCATGCGCGCGAGAATCTGCGGCTTGGTGGCGTGGCCGAGCAGATGCGACTCGAACAGCGCCTCATCTCCCGCGTGACGGCGAAGCAGTTCGCGGCAGGCGTCCTCCGACAGGAGTGCGCCGCCGTGGAACGCATCGATGATCAGATCTTCGGAGTAGGGTGTGCCCCGCCGGGCGGGACAGCGCAGCAGGAAATGTCCGGGAAAGTTGATGCCCTCCACGTACAGCTCGGCGCGGCGGGCGACTTCCATGTACAGCATCGCGAGCGTAATCGGAATACCGGTCCGCCGATCGAGCACCTCGTTCAGAAAGCTGTTCCGCGGGTCCTCGTAGTGGACGTCGTTGCCGACAAAGTGCAGCTCCTTGAACAGGTACTCGTTGAGCGCCATCACGCGCGCATACCGCTCGGGATCGACGCGTGGCGGCGCTTCTCCAGGCACGACCGCCGCGGCGGCCACCCGGACGAGCGCCTCGCGGCCGATGGCGTCCAGCTGATCGAGATAGGGGCCGGCGTCGAGCCTGGGGCACTCGACGCGCGCGATCATCAGCGCCGCGATTGCCAAGTCGGGGTCGGGGCTCAGTGCGGCATGCGTGAAGCTGCGGACGAGCTGTGACCTCATCACCATAAGTAGAATAACGCAAAAAAAGGGCCGGATCGCCTCGTCAGCTGTCAAAAATTGCCCGCAACGTCTCCACGTCGAGCGCGTCGATGTCCGGGAGAACGAGATCGGCGTCGCCGAATTCCGACGCGTCGTAACTGGTGCTGATTGCGACGGTGCGGAGTCCCGCGGCGCGCGCCGACTCGAGGCCCCACCGCGAGTCTTCGATTGCCACGCACTCGGCGGCGCGCAGGGGGCCGCCGATCGCATCGGCGAGGCGCCGCACGGCGCGCTGATAGGGATCGGCAGCCGGCTTGCTCGCCGGAGTGTCTTCGGCGGCGACGATTGCGGCGAAGTAACGGGTGAGATCGGCGCGATCGAGAACGCGGCGGATCTCGGCGCCGAGCGCACCGGAGGCGATGGCAAGCGGGACCGCGTCGGCGGCCCGGCGAATCGCGGCCTCGGCGCCGGGAAAGAGTACAGGCAGGTCGCGTTCGAACATTTCGACTCGCGCGGCCTTCTTGATCACCAGCTCCGCCACATGGTCTATCGTCCAGAAACGGCCGTGGTCGACCCCGATCGCTCGAAGCGCTCCCACATCGTCGTACCCCAGGTAGCGCGCGTAGTACTCGCGCTCAGACAACGCCACATGCTCCTCGGCGAGGACGTCGCAAAGACCGCGGAAATGGAGCGGCTCGGTGTCGGCGATGACGCCATCAAAGTCGAAGACGATCGCGCGCAGCATGTCTGAAGTCAGAAGGAAAAAGGCAAAAGGCAAAAGTTGCAAGGCAGAAGGATCACTTTTTCCTTTTAACTTTTGACTTCTTCCTTTTTCACTTCTTCCTTCTTTAAACGCTCACCCGCCCGGATTGGAATCTTGAGACGGTTTTCCGCCGGTGGATAGGGGCAATCCCAGGTCGGGTTGTAGTAGCAGGTTGGATGATACGCACGGTTGAAGTCGATTACGTAGATGCCGGTCGCGTTCCGATCGAGATCGAGATAGCGGCCGCCCGGGTACGTTTCGGTGCCCGTTGTGAGGTCGGTGAACGGCACGAACAGATGATCGAGATTGCGCTCACCGACATCGACGAAGGCAGTGAGCTTCAGTGGCTGTCCTTTCACCGCGAACTCGAGAGTACCCACCCGTCGCATCTCGCGCAGCGCACCGGTCGAGGTCGGCATTTGGAGCGTGGCCCGATCGCTCGACGGCCTGAGGTTCGCCGGCACGCTGTAAGACGGATCGATGGGAAAGTAGGCGAGCGGCAAGAGCTCCGCGCGCCGGTTCTCGGGAACGGGCGAGTCGGATGCGTACCTGAACTCGGCGTCCTTCCTGGCGCGGGCAGCCGCGATCGCTGGGACATAACTTTTCGGGTCGTCAGGCGGTCGATTGCTGCAGGCCGCGGTCACCGCCAGGACGGCGAGAAGGGCGGGTAGGGCGGGAAAGGCGGGTAGGGCGGGTAGGGCAGGTCGGTCAGGTAGGCCTGGTAGGTCCGGTAGGGCAGACAGGCCGGGTAGGTCGCGAAGAGCGCGCACGGCTCTATCTTACCTGCCCCACCCGCCCCACCTGCCCATCTGACTCCCCCGCCTGAACGACCGCTTAGCCCCCGAAGATATACCCTCCGCGCGCGACCGCTTCGTCGGCAATCCGTCGCCGCATCAATGCCGTGTTTGACGGCATCAGCTTCAGCAGCCGCCGCAACGCGGCGAGCATCGCGCGGAGCGTATCGCCCTCGACTGTTGCGGCCAGCGCCTGCCGCGCCGATGCGTCGATGCGCATGGATGCGTCGTTGACGAAGACGCGCGCAGCATCGACATGCAGGGCCGCGCGGGGCAGTTGCTGCTCCAGTGCTCCCAGCGCGCGCAGCACGGCGCTCTCCGCGCTGAGCACGTCGATCAAGATGTCCGCCAGATGCATCAGGACTTCCTGCTGGTCGGCGAGCTTGTGCCCGTAGGTTTGCAGCGCGACGCCAAACACCATGATGGCGGTCTTCTTGAATGCGTCGACCGCGCGACGCTCCTCTGCGAGCGGCGTGTCGTCGGCGATCGGCATCGACGCTGCGCCGAGCAGCTCATCCTGTAGCGCCCTGGCGGCGCCGATGAGCGGCAAGTCGCCTTTGGCCGCCCGCTTCGCCAGCGTACCCGAGATCAACAGGCGGTTGATCTCGTTGGTGCCTTCGAAAATCCTGTTCACCCGCGCATCGCGGTAGTGCCGTGACGAACCCGTTGCCGCCATGGATTTGAATGTTTTCGTCGAGCACGAAGTCGAGCACCTCGCTGCCGGAGACCTTCGCAATCGACTCTTCGATTGCATACTCCTCCAGCGCTGCGAGCGTGGCCGATCCGTCGGCCGGGTCGTGCGGCGTGGCTGCGATCCGCGCGTCGATCATTCCGGCGGTCCTGTAGAGCAGGCTCTCGACCGCGTACGTACGGACGATCATCTCGCCGATTTTGTGGCGGATCGCTCCGAAGGTGGCAATCGGCTGACCGAATTGCTTCCGATGCGCGGCGTACCTGGCCGCCTCGCCAATCGCGGCCCGCGCGCCGCCGCTGCACGCGGCACCCAACTTGAACCGGCCGAAATTCAAGACGTTGAAGGCGACCTTGTGGCCCTTGCCGATCTCGCCGAGGACGTTCTCCGCCGGAACCTTCACGTCCTGTAGAACGAGCGGCGTCGTCGACGAACCGTGAAGTCCCAGCTTGTGCTCCTCTTTGCCGCTGCTCACGCCCGCAAACGCCCGTTCGACGATGAAGGCCGTGAAGTGTTCGCCCTGCTCGTCGACGACTTTCGCGAAGACGATGAAGAGGTCGGCGAAGCCGCCGTTGGTGATCCACATCTTTTCGCCGTTCAGCACGAAGCTGCCGTCGGGTTGCCGCACGGCGCGCGATTTCGCACCGAGCGCATCGGACCCCGACCCCGACTCACTGAGGGCGTACGCGCCGACGATCTCGCCCGACACAAGTTTCGGGAGGTATTTCCGTTTCTGTGCCTCGGTGCCGAAGAGAAACAGCGGGACCACCGTGAGGTTGGCCTGTGCGCCGAAGGTCGCGCCGAACGAGGCCGAGCGCGACAGCTCCTCGCTGACGACGACCGACGTCACCTTGTCGAGTCCGACGCCGCCGTATACCTCGGGGACGTCCACGCCGAGCAGACCGAGATCGCCGCAGCGGCGCACGAGCTGGCGCGCCAGCGTCCAATCCTTTTGTTCGAGCCGATCGAGCTCGGGCAGAACCTCGTTGTCGACGAACTCCTGCGTCATCTTGCCGATCAGAAGATGTTCCTCGGTCATGCGTTCCGGTGTGAAGACGCCGTCGGCGTCGGAAGGCTCGAGCAGCCAGGCGCCGCCGCGCAGCGTCGAGATCGCAGACGAAAATGTTGTTGGCATAATTGATTCACTCCGCTCGCTGGGGCCTACTTTTCTCATATCGCGGCGGGGCCTGCCCCCCGCCGCAGTTGCTCGGTGCGGTCGCACCTCGCAACGGCTCAAGGCTGTCGCTCGAAGATACCCGCGGCCCCCATGCCGCCTCCGACGCACATGGTCACCATTCCGTAACGCGCATTCCGCCGCTTCATCTCATACAAGAGCGTGGTGGTGAGCTTGGCGCCGGTGCAGCCGAGCGGATGTCCCAACGCAATCGCCCCACCGTTGACGTTGAGCCGATCGGGGTCGATCGGCAATTGCTTCAAGCACGCGAGCACCTGCGCGGCGAATGCTTCGTTGAGCTCGATGAGATCGATCTGGTCGAGCGTCAAGCCGGCGAGCTTCAGCACTTTCCTGATGGCCGGGACTGGGCCGATGCCGAACCGCTCCGGCTCGACGCCTGCCGTCGCGAACGCCACGAACCGCCCCATTGGAGCCAGACCCAGCTGGCGGGCGCGGTCGGCGGATGTGACAATGACCGCCGCGGCACCGTCGCTCATTTGCGACGAGTTGCCGGCTGTGACGGTCCCCTGAGCATGAAACGCCGGACGGAGGTTGGCGAGCATCTCCGGCGATGTGTCGCGCCTGGGTCCCTCGTCGACTGTGAAAACGATCTCTCGTGTCACCGGTCGGTCATCTTCTCCACGTCGTCGCCCCTGGCTCTGTGCCGAGTACCTCCCGCCCGTGGCGGCGCCCGCTCCCACGGCTGTTACTGCCGGTATCACCAAACTCGTGG
>QHWL01000327.1:0-293 GCA_003222555.1 Acidobacteriota bacterium
TCCTCAGTTTGTCCTCTGTGTTCTCCGTGGTAGAGCCGTTTCAGTCGCGATCCGGAACGGGCTTCAAGGTGAGATACATCGCGGGATCGGGGGACTCGCGATAGCCCAGCGACTCGTACAACGGCCGGCCGCTTCGACTGGCGTGCAGCCCGACAGATCCCACACCGGCCTCGCGGCACCACGCATGGATGGCGTCCATGATCATCCGCCCGAGTCCGCGGCGCCGGTAGGCTGGTTTGGTGTAAACGTTGTAGGCGAAGGCGAGACGATCGCCAAGGTCGCGCGGTCCGGGC
>QHWL01000327.1:313-3906 GCA_003222555.1 Acidobacteriota bacterium
ACACACCCGACGCTATCGACGAGGCGAGCCAGCGCCCGAAGGCCTGTTCCACGGCGGCGGCGTCCATCGACACCCCCATATCGGCGAACATCCGGGTGCGATGGTGCACCAGCACGTCCACGTCGTCGAGCGTCGCGCCCCGGATCCGGTATGCGGCCATAAATGTCGCGGATTATACTCGCCCCATGGCTCAGCCCCCCGATACAGAGGCCCGACGCGGGCCCGAGCCGCCCGACATCACCGAAAAGGGCGGAATGAAAGGCGGACAGCCGCAGCGGTCCGACGACCGGCTGTTCATGCAGTTGCTCGCCTTCGGCGGCTGCACCGATGTGCGGACGCTCGCCGATGCGCTCGCGCGCGCGGCCGTCTCAGGCGTGCTGTACGAAGACATGAACGACCCGCGCGGCGTCGCCCTGCTCACGTTCAGCCAGGATGCCGCTTTCTTCCTCGATCGCGTCCGGCCGCTGCTGAATGCTCCGCCGTTTGCGTCGCTCCTGCAAAAGCCCGAGTACACGATGGTCGGCCGCACGTACTCGCTCGGCTACGAGCCGGATCTGCTCGACGCGCTCCTCGAGCGTCCGCGCCGAACGGTGCTCAATCCTTCCTGGCGGTGGGCCGTGTGGTATCCGTTGAGGCGGAGCGGACGTTTCGCGCAGCTTCCCATCGACCAACAGCGCGTGATTCTCGCCGAGCACGGCGCCATCGGCATGTCGTTTGGTGCGGCCGACCTGGCGCACGACATCCGGCTGGCGTGCCATGGCCTCGACAAAGACGACAACGACTTCGTCATCGGCCTGCTCGGGAAGGATCTCTATCCGCTGTCCGCGATCGTGCAGGCAATGAGAAAGACGCAGCAGACTTCCTTGTACCTGGAGCGTCTCGGACCGTTCCTCGTGGGCCGCGCCGTGTGGCAGAGCCCATTGGAATAAAGGACGATGCAGGAATGCACGAAGGCACGAAGGCACGAAGGCACGAAGGCAGTGTGCATTTATGCATTCTTGCATTCGTGCATTTTTCAGCGCAGGTCCGCTGTGGGGGCGAAGGTTGGCGGGCGACGATGCCGCGTGGCCTGTTCATAGGCGTAGGCGAGCTTGACGAGCGTCGGCTCGCTCCACGCCCGGCCGAAGAACGAAATTCCCAGCGGCAGGCCGTGGAAGTACCCCATAGGTACAGTGACGTGCGGATAGCCGGCGACGGCCGCGACCGTGGAGGGCGATCTCTCGTCGGCGTTGAAGCGATCGCCGCCGACGAGATCGATCAGCCACGGCGGACCCCAGGTCGGCGCGACGAGCGCGTCGAGCTTGTACTTCGCCATCACCGCATCGATGCCGAGCGTGCGTGACAGGCGCCGGTTCTTCGCGAGCGCCGCGCGGTACTCCGCGCTCGTCAGCGGCCCTTTCTCTTCGGCTCTCGTCATCAGTTCCTGACCGAAATAGGGCATCTCCTGATCCCTATGCGCCTCGTTGAAGGCGATGACGTCCTTCAGCGAACGGATGGGCGTCGCCGGGCGGGCCCACGCGAGGTATTTCGCCAGATCGGCCTTGAACTCGTAGAGGAGCACATCGAGCTCGCTGTCGTCGAACTTGCCGAGCGTCGCAATGTCGGCTGGCTCGACGATGACGGCCCCCTGTTTCTTCATGTCGGCGATCGCGGCCTCCGCGAGTCGATCCGCGGCCTGGCTGTAGCCGAAGAGCTTCTTCCGCACGACCCCGATCCGCGCGCCCTTGAGCCCGTTCGCATCGAGGAACTTCGAGTAGTCGCGCAGGCCTTTCCGCGCGCTCTCTTTCGTCGGCGGATCGGCCGGATCGAATCCGACCATCGCGCCGAGGACGGCAACCGCGTCAGCCACTGTCCGCGCCATGGGTCCGGCCGTGTCTTGACTGTGGGCAATCGGCACGATTCCGGTGCGACTCAAGAGGCCGAGGGTCGGCTTGATGCCGACCAGCGAGTTGACGCTCGACGGCGACACGATCGATCCGTCCGTTTCCGTCCCGACGGTGGCCGCGGCAAGGCTGGCGGCCGCCGCGGCGCCCGAGCCCGAGCTCGAACCTGACGGATTGCGGTCGAGCGCGTACGGGTTCTTGGTCTGACCGCCGCGTCCGCTCCAGCCGCTCGACCCATGCGTCGAGCGGAAGTTCGCCCATTCGCTCAAATTCGTCTTTCCCAGGATGACGGCGCCGGCCTCGCGGAGGCGTTCGACAATGAAAGCGTCTTTGGGCGGATGCGACCCAACGAGAGCGAGCGACCCGGCCGAGGTCGTCATCCAGTCGGCGGTCGCGATGTTGTCCTTGATGAGAATCGGGATGCCGTGCAGGGGGCCACGCGGTCCCTTGCTCTTCCGCTCCGCGTCCAGACGGTCGGCGATGGCCAGCGCATCGGGATTGGTCTCGAGAACGCTATGGAGGGCCGGGCCTTGCCGATCGATCGCTTCGATCCGCGCGAGGTACTTCTCAACAAGCGATCGAGCCGTGTCCTGGCCCGACGCCATCCGTCGCTGCAAATCGGCGATGCTCGCGTCTCCGAGATCGAATGCGGCCTGACCTACCGTCGCCTGACGCAACGGCGTTCGCGCCGACAGCGCAGCCAGCGCGCAGACCGCGAGACAGACAAATGCTCTACCACGGTGGGCACGGCCACCGAAAAATGCTCTACCACGGAGGACACGGACGCGAACGGAGGTTACTGAGAGAGGCTTATGAAGAAACTCATTTGCTAAACGGTGACCTCCGTTATTGAGCATCTTCTCCGTGACCTCCGTGGTAGGGCTTTCCATCTTGGTTCTTACCCGTGACCTCCGTGGTAGTGCTTTTGCCGGACCAGCACGATGATCGCCCAGACGAGCCCGCCGATCATGAGCGCGCCGCCAAGGAACTGAACGGCGCCGGCAATCTGATGATCGCGGTGCAGCAGGCCTGTCAGCTCGAGGATGTGCTCCCAATCGTGCCCTTCGACTTCGGCGCCCGTGTGGCCGCCAATCAGCACCAACTGCAGCGTTCGGGCATCGTCGATGTACAGCGCGACGTCGACCAGGTTCTGGCCGGCCCACCAGCACATCACAGCGGCGGCGAAGGGATTCGGGCTGGTCGTGAGGAACGCGATCCCGCAGACGACCGGCACGAGCACTTGTGCAAGACTGCCCCCAAGCGATGTCATCAAATCGCCGAACGGCAAGAAGAGTATGTGGCCGGCTTCGTGAAACGGAATGCTAATCAGGTGGAGGAATGACGCGCCGATCACGTCCTGGCGCATGGGCCAGGCGAGGAACACCCACGTCCAGCGTACGAGCAGGAGCACGAGCACCAGTCGTCCGGCGCGAGCCATTGAAAGGGGGATGATACCCTGCGCGCTACTGGCGGGTGTACTCTCCGTTCATCTCCGTGTATCTCCGTGGTAGAGCGTTTCCGTTGCCTGATCGACAAAGGCTTCGATGTCGGCCGCCGGACGCGCGCCCGCCGCGCGCGCCACTTCACGTCCGCCGGCAAAGACCGCCAGCGTCGGAATGGATTGAATGCGGAGGCGTTGGCCAAGGTCGGCGACCGCGTCGGTGTTCACCTTGACGACGATGAGTTGTCCGGCGCGGCGAGCGGCGACCT
>QHWL01000331.1 GCA_003222555.1 Acidobacteriota bacterium
TGACACGATCGCATTCACCTGCCAGCCGCCCAGCACCGGGTTGTTGCGAAACGCCGGCAGTTCCCACGTGGCGTTGGCGGAGAAAACATGACGGGCATCGAACGCCGCGACCGCCCACTCCCCATCCGGATCGTACGGATTCGGCGGATAGATCGAAGCCGTCAGCACGTCCATGCCGAGTTGCGCGTCGGCATTGTCCATCGTCTTGCTGAGCGTGTAGGACAGCTGTACCTGATAGCCGTGGCTGAAGCGCTTCATCAGGCTCGTTTGCAGCGAGTTGTACTCCGAGCGACCGTTCGATGTCCGGTAGTCGATGGATCCCCAGGCGGGATTACGCCGCGGCGCGTTCGCCGGGAAAAACAGTGTGCCATCGGCCTGCACGACCGGCACGACCGGATTCGCTTCGATGGAGCTCACCAGTTGATACCCGCGCGAGCCGGCGTACCCCGCCGTGAACGCCCAGCCCGCCGCCAGCTCGTGCTGGACGTTGACGTTGTAGGTCCACCCTTTCGGCTGTTTGATGTGATAGTCGAGCGTGCGAACGGTCAGCGCACCACCGGCCGTAGCCGTGGGGAACACCGGCGTCGGGAACGGAATCCCCGCGCCCGCAATATTGACCGCCGGCGCGAACGGTGGCGTGATGATCGCGATGCCGAGCGAGCTGTTGTACGGGCCGTCGGTGTCGTAATACAGGCCGGAACCGCCACGCACCGCCGTGCGGCCGTCGCCGGTGACATCCCACGCAAAACCCACGCGCGGCGCCAGGTCGTGCAGCGACGGGTTGACGAACGGCCCGCCGGGGACGGTTGCCGGGGAGGTGACAACGTCCGGCAGATACGCGTCGAAGCCGTTCTTGTCGGCCGGCACCGTGAAGAACTCGTAGCGCGCGCCGAGATTCAGCGTCAGCTTCGAGGTGACGCGGTAGTCATCCTGGACGTAAAAGCCAAAGAGCGTGTTGGACCGCTCGCGCGTGAGGACCGCGCCCGGCGCCACGCCCTGGAAGCGGCTCGGCGTGCCGGCGAGAAACTGCGTGAAGTTCGCGAAGGTGTAGTTACCCCGACTGTTGACCGTCGTCAGCTTGTTTGCGTACGCGTGCTCGACCAGCGCGCCGGTCTTCAGTAGGTGCTTGCCCATCGTGTAGGTGAGGTCGTCGCTCCACGTCCAGTACGTGATGTTCTGGGTCGAGGGCGCGATGTTGTCGTTGCCGACCTGCGACAGGCCCCCTATCTGGATCGTGCCCATGAACGGCGCGCTCGGAAAGAACGCCAGCGGCTGCGCCAGCGTGTTGGCCGGACGCTGCTCGAAGGTGAGCACGCTGGTCGAAAACCGCGCCGAGTTGAGGAGGCGCTGGCTGAACGTCCGCTTCTCCTCTACCGTGAAGAACTGATTGCCTGACGTGTTCGTCGTGAAGAACTGCGGGAACGACGTCGTCGCAATCACTCCGGACGCGGTCGGCAACACCTGGTGCGCGCCGTCGTAGGTGTGGCGGACGAAGAGCGAATCCTTGGCGGTCAGCTCCACGTCGAGGCGCCCTTGGAGAAAGTTCTCCCTCGTCACGCGGGTGAACGGGTAGCTGTACTGACCGATCCCACTCCCCAGGTCGCGTCCGTTCGGCAGCGGGTACAGATCGAGGTAAGGCTGGACCGCAGGATTGATGTTGCCGACGCGTGCGGCAGCCGTCGGAACCGCCGCGATCACGGTTTGCCCCAGATCTTCCTGCAACCGTTCGTAACCACCGAAAAAGAAAATCTTGTTCCGTCGTAACGGTCCGCCTGCGGTGGCGCCGTACTGATGGCGCGTGAACGGCGGCGCATCACCCACGTCGAAGAAATTGCGCGCGTCCATCTTGCTGTTGCGGAAAAACTCGAACCCCGATCCGTGCAGCTCGTTGCTGCCGGACTTGGTCGCGATGTTGATGACGCCGCCCATCGCCCGGCCGTAGTCGGCCGAAAACGAGTTGGTGACGACGCGGAACTCGCGGATCGTCTCGACGCCGAGCGTGGAATCCGCGGCGGTCACTGTCGCGATGCCCGCGTACCCCTTCATGTTCGCGCCGTCGATCAGGAAGCTGTTCGACCTTCCGCCCATGCCGTTGATGTTCAACTGCATGCCGCGGGTCGCCGGCGCCGTGCCCGATTTCTCGGTAAAGTTGATGATGCCGGGTTGCAGGGTGGCAAGATTGATGTAGTTGCGGCCGTTCAGCGGCAGCTCCTCGATCGCCTTCTCGAGGACGATGGCGGACAGCCCGGACGTGCGTATGTCGACGATCGGGCTTTCACCGGTGACGGTGATGGTTTCCGATGTCGTGCCGACCTTAAGGGTGAGGTTGAAGCCGGCTTGCTGGGCGACTTCCAGCACGATGCCGCTTTGCACGCCGGTCGCAAACCCCTGCAGGCTGCCGCGCGCCTCGTACTTGCCCGGCGCCAGCCCGGGCACGGTGAAGTACCCGTTGGAGTCGGTGACCACGCTCCGCGTCAGGCCGGTATCGAGATTCCTGATGACAACGTCGACGCCGGGCAGTACGCCTCCGGTCTCGTCTTTGATCGTGCCGGAAATAGTCGCTGACGTGATTTGCGCGCGCGCGAGCGACCCGGTTGTGAACAGGAGAGCGACGGCCAGGACAACCCTCAACCTCATGGCAGCCTCCTTCAAACCATCGAGTAGAGGCACACGATAGCGACGTTTCTTGGAGAAATCAATAATCACGTGGGGCGGATTGGAACTGTGAAATCGGATGAACAGACATACGCCATGAGCGATCCGATCAGGACGGCCCTCCGGTCCGGATGGCCAGTGGGGCCGATCTGAATTGCGAAGGCTTTGAATCGCGCGAAGCCGCTGGCGGTGCCTCGTCACCGTGACGCAAAGTTCACGTTGCGACCTTGATCGCCTGTGACGGGTGAGACCAGGAATCTGGCCTCCTACACTTCACCCATGCCGCCGCGGCCGAGCAGGCGTTCGATCCGATACGGTCCGACCCTCTGGCCCGGGACGGGGCGCGATGCGTTCGGTGCCCCGTGCGGCCAGTCGTCGGTCGGCAACATCGTGGGTTGTGTGTCGCTCAACACCGACTACATGAGTGTGGGCGGCCGGGGCGGGGTCAGCACATAAGGCTGGTCGCGCAGCTCGCGGCTCAGCTGCGCGTGGCGCCGACGCCAGGGCTCGAAGCGCCTCGCGATCGCGTTGAGCAACCGGGCTTTGTGGGGGGAGCGTTCTTGAACGGCCGCCCGGCTGAAAAAACTCGCGCCCAGCTTGGCATACCAGTGGATGTTGTGCCGTCGACGCATTTGGTCCTCGAAGAATCCCGCCAGCAGCAGACACTGTGCGCCCGCCGTTTCCATCATCAGGCCGTCGTGCAGGAGGGTCGTGTCAGACACAAAATGGTCGAAGACCGCGCTGAGATTCGCGGGAGTCGGGAAATCGACGTCGGGTTGTGTGGATACCTGGGCGTAGTGCGCCAGCAGGCTGGCGTTGTAGAGCAGCTCCTGCCTATCGACGGTGGGCTCGGATACGTACTGTAGGCGCAGAACGAAAAACTCCAGCGCCTGCCGATGATCTACCGCGAGCAGCTCCCGTAGTGGATCCATGCCCCCCCCGCGTGACCGCGTGTTCGGCCCCGTCTCGGCCAAGAAGCGCTCCAGCCGACCCGGGGCTTGACCTAGTTCGAGATCATTTGCAGTTGGTCGGCGGTGATCGTGATCTTCACATTCATAGCCTTCGCATCGCTGGCGATCTCGACCGTGTGACTGATATCGCGCGTGGGTTTGCGGACCGCGCGATTAGTGCGCACCGTTCTTCAACTTTACTGAGCACAAATCACTGAGTGACTCTCCGAGCCCGGGAGCAATCAAGCTCGGGAGCAGGTTCGAGGGCACTGCGACTGACAGCGTGTGCCGGACGTCGACGCCGTGGACGCTGAAATCCCAACGTCCGCTCACGCATCTCACAATCACGCGCCATGAGCCTGGTACCGCCATCTCCTGAAAGGAGTCGCGG
>QHWL01000332.1 GCA_003222555.1 Acidobacteriota bacterium
GCTGGACGCCGAACATTCGCAAGACGATCCCACCGCCCATCTTGATACTGTGGGCGCCCATCATCTTGGTGATCGACCCGGCGATCTGATGGTTGTGATCCTCGGTTTCCATCGGGATGAACGTGGGATCGCCGATGGCCGCGTAGGAGGTCGGCCGCATTTCGAACCAGGGCAGCCCGCCCGTGATCGGATCGCTGTCGTAGTTCACGTTCTTGAACCCGAGATACGCGGCAAGATCGGCGGCGTTCGCGCTCGGCCGGCTCGCCGATGTCAATGGCCGGACGAAGTTGTACTTGACCTCGGTGATCAAAGTCGGGCTGGCGACGCGCAGCCAGTTGGCGACCACATTGTGAGCGAAGGTGTGGTAGGGCCCGGAATAGATGCCCGCCGTGCCGTTGGTATTGCAGGTCGGATCAATCGTGCGGTCGCCGGTTTTTGCGGGGGGACACTGACTTGGGGTCAGTCCATTGGTCAAGTTATAGGAATATCTCGCGAAGATACTGTCTTTGCCGGTGAAGCGGTGATCGATTCGGATGTCCGTCGTCTGGTTCGTCTGCCAGCCCTCCCCGTTATACGCAAAATTGTTCGCCAAGCCGGGTTGATTCGGCATGGGGTAGAGCGACATCAGCTTCGCCGCCGTCGGATCGAAGCGGTTGGCCGGAATGAGGTTCCCGGGAAATGACGCCCGCGGACTGCTGAGCGGATCGTAGATGGACGCGCTCAGCTCGGAAAAATCGCCAGTGCGCATCCTGACGGTTGGCACCGTGACGACGAACGGCTGGTCTTTTCTGATGCGACCCTGGTCGTAATCCACGAAGAAGAACGTCCGGTTCGACTTCAACGGCCCGCCCAGGCTGCCGCCAAACTGATTGAGATGATTGAGCGGCTTGGTGACCGCAAAGAAGTCCTTCGCGTCGAAATCCTGATTCCGGCCGAAGTAGAAGCCAGATCCGCGAAACTGATTGCTTCCGGACTTCGTAATGATGTTGATCACCCCGCCGAGCGTCCTGCCGTTCTCAGCCGAGTAGAGATTGGTCTGCACGACGACTTCCTGAATCGCGTCGATCGATGGTTTGATGCCCATGCCGCCCATCACGCGCTCGGTGTTGTCGAGGCCATCGACCAGCTGGAGGTTGTCGTTTTCGGGGTTGCCGTTGATAGAAACCGCAGAGGTTTGGCGCCGGTCGTCAGGGCGGTTGCCGCTGATTGTCGCGTTCGCGGCGCCCTCGCTCGCTCCCGGCGTCAATTGCACCATATTGATGATGTTGCGGCCGACGATCGGCGCGTTCTGGACCGTTTCCGCCGTCAGTCTCGAGGACACGCGCGACGTGTCGGTTTGCAGCAGCGGCGTCTCGCCGACCACAGTCACGGTCTCGCTGACCGTGCCGAGGTCGAGCCTGACGTCGACGCGGGCTCGGTCGCCGGTGCTCAGCGTGACCGTGGCGGTCTGGCTCTTGAAGCCTGCGAGCTCTGTCTTTACCTCGTAAACACCAATGGCCAACAGCGTAAATGTGTAGTCGCCGGTGTCGCTCGTCACTGTCGTACGACTGAGGTTCGTCGCAAGATTCGTTGCGGTTACCGTGACGCCAGGCAGAACGCCGCCGCTCGAATCAGCGACGCGGCCGACGATGTCTCCGGTCCCCTGTGCAGCAGATGATGCGGCCAGCCCCAAAATCAGGATCACAACGCCCGCAAGGGATCGAACCCGCGCCATAGAGCCTCCTGTCAAAACAGGTACTTGATCCCGAACTGCATCTGTCGAGGAATGGAATTTCCGGTACTGGAGATACTGCCGAACCCGGTGCTCCCGAAATTGAAATCGGGCAACCCAAAGCTCGGCGTATTCGTCACGTTGTACACCTCGGCGCGAAGCTGCAACTTGCGACTGCCGCCCATCGACAGATCCTTGAAGATCGACATGTCCAAACGCCGCTGCGGGGGACCATGCAGCTCGGACAGGCCAACGTTGCCCGACGTGAACTGCGGCGCCGCCGAAAAGACGCTGGTGTCGAACCACCGAGCCACGGTCCGCTGATCCGCCGGAAGATTCGGGTTACCGCTGATGTTGGGCCGATCCCCGCCGTTGAGCGTCCCGGCGTTATTGCCGGTGTTGGTCCGGGAAACCGCGTTGACCACCGTGTACGCCACGCCGGATTGCAGATAAGCGGTACTGTTCACCTGCCAGGCGGACAAGAATCCGTGCGCGACGCCGGTGAGGGTTTTGCCCCATGGCAACTCGTAGTTGGCGGTCAGCACCCAGCGGTGCCGGACGTCGAACAGCTGCGTATCTCCCCATTCGAACTGACTGAAGTCCCAGGGTACCGGCGTCATTTGGCGAGAATGGGACCAAGTGTAGTGAGAGTTTAGCGTCAGGCCGGCGCGATAGCGGCGGTTGAATGCGAACTGCCATGCGTTGTAGGTCGACTTGCCGACGTTCGACAGGATATTGACGTTCGCCATTTGCGGATACTGCGAGAAGTACGGGCGACGCGATTGGACACTGCCCGGTCCAGCGGGCGCCAGGTTGTAGTTCATAGCCAAGCCTAAGTTCAACCGGTCGCCGCGGGCGCCGATATAGCCCGCCGTCACGACGTTGCCGACGACCTCTTTTTCGATCATGATGTTGAACTGCTTGGAGCGATCGGACTTGAAGTTCACGTCGGTGCCGATCACATTGCCCGCCGGAGACTGCGGACTGCTGAAGGTCACCACCGGCAAGCCATCCTTCAGAAACATGTTCGGCACACCGTTGGAGGCGGCGTTGCTCGTGATGGGCCCGTAGTTCGCGGTAAACGGCGGGTTCTTCATGTAGGCGCCGGAATTCTTGTTGTTGGGGAAGTAGGCCAGCCCCCAGCCGCCGCGCAGCACCATCTGATGCGGCAAGGTGGCCGCGAAGCCGAGCCGGGGTCCGATGTTCGAGAAGTCAGTCTTGACGCCCGCCGTGCGGCTCACGCCGTTCTGACCGGCTACGAGCAGCTTTCCTTCCGCCGGTACGAAGTTCGACAGGTGATCGTTTTCCTCGGTCAACGGCCCAAAGACGTCGTAGCGGACGCCCAGGTTGACCGTGAGCCACGACGTCGCGCGCCAGTCATCTTGCACGTACGCGCTCGGTTCGTTCGTGTGATAGACGGGCGAGCCCGGGGTGTACAACCGGCGAACGTCGGTCGGGTACCCCAGCAGGAACGACGCGAAGGCGTGGCCGCCGCCCGTACCCGTGCCGCTATTGGTGGGCGCCGAATCGAACCCCCAGAGCCCTTGCGCCGAATTCGACTGGAGGACGCCCCAGTGCCGGAAGATCATCGCTGCGCCGATCTTCAGGTTGTGTGCGCCGCGCGCTTGGGTGACCGACCCTGCGACTTGGTACGTCTTGTTGTAGACATGGAGTGGCACCCACTGCGTCTCGCCGACTGCGGCAAACGTGGTCGGGCGCATTTCCATCAGCGGCAGCCCGCTGGCGTCGGCGGTGCCGTCGTTGGCGTTTGCGACGCCAAAGAAATCGCCGAGGTTTTTCCCGTAGTTCGGTCCAAGCGACAAGATGTCGGGTTTGGAGAAGTTGGCCTTGATCTCGGAGATCGTCGTGGCGTTGAGCACGTGCGCCCAGCTGCCGACCAGGTTGTGGGCGCTCGTATAGTTGGGGCCCGCATAGTTGCCGGTCGCTGCGCCACCGACGATGCAGGTCGGGTCGATCGTTTGCGATCCGACGGTCACCGGCGGGCACTGGCTCGGCGTGACCGTGTCGGTCTTGTTGTAGGAATAGCGCGTGAAGACGGTGTTGCTGTCGTCGAACCGATGATCGACGCGGAAGTCGATCGCCTGGTTATTCTGCGTGCGGTTATTCGTGAACGCGTAGTTGTTGGACAAGGCGCCGTTAGTGGGCATCGGATAGAGCGCCACGTACTTCGCCGCGATCGGATCGAGACGGCTGGCGGGAATCACGTTCCCCGGGAACGGGGTGCGCACGGCGTTAATCGGGTCGTAAATCGGCGTGGAGAGCTCTGAAAAATCGCCCATCCGCATCTTCAC
>QHWL01000333.1:0-2798 GCA_003222555.1 Acidobacteriota bacterium
TCGCTGGCGCGTTGCCACTGCATTTTCCGCACTATCACCAGGCCAGGGGGGACGACCAATCACGGCGGTTCAGTTTGTTGGATCCGCCCGCCACGACCATCCGAGTTTTTGAATCAGTCGATCTCACAATTCTGTAGTTGCGCTGGCCTTCAGAGCCTGTGAAGAAACCGTTAACCGCCGAGACCGCCGAGACCGCGGAAGGCGAAAACGCTAAGAATTCTCGGCGTGCTCTGCGAGCTCTGCGTTCAGACGTCGCATTTCCTCACGAGGCGCGTTACCATTCGTCCCCCATGATGAGCATGATGAGCATGATGAGCATGATGAGAACGTCGCGTTTAACCCTCGCGCTGGGTCTCGTCGCTGGAATAGGCGTGGCCCGCGGAAACGCCCAGGAGCCACGCAAGACCGTGGCGGATCTCATGCAAGTCGCCAGCGTCAAGACTGCTCTGGCCGCGGCCAAAAATAACGAGCCGCAAGCGATTGACGACCAGATTCGCTTCTGTGAGGTTCCGGCGGCGTCGTTCAAGGAGGGCGACCGTGGAACGGAGTTGAGACGGACCTTCCAGCAGTTGGGGCTGCAGAATGTACGGGTCGACAGCGCAGGCAATGTGCTCGGCGATCGGCCGGGCGCCGCACCGCATCCCCGCCTGGTAATAGCCGCGCACCTCGACACCGTGTTTCCTGAGGGAACCGACGTCCATGTGAGACGTGACGGAACCATGTTGTACGGTCCCGGCATCGGCGACGACTGCCGCGGGCTCGGCGTGCTCGTCGCCACAATTCGAGCGCTGAAGCAGGCGAGCGTGCAAACGCCGGGGTCGATCACCTTCGTCGCCGACGTCGGCGAAGAGGGGCTCGGCGACCTGCGCGGGGTGAAGCAGCTGTTCGGCGACACGATGAAAGGACAGATCGACAGATTCGTGTCGATTGACAGCACCGGCCTTTCGATCGCCAACGTCGGCGTCGCCAGTCGCCGCTACCGCGTGACATTCAAGGGACCCGGCGGCCACAGCTTCGGCTCGTTCGGCCTCGCCAACCCAATCGACGCGATGGGCCGCGCCATCGCGAAGATCGCCGAGTTTCAAGTGCCTGGCGAGCCGAGGACGACGTTCAACGTCGGCCGCGTCGGCGGCGGCACGTCGGTGAACTCGATTCCCTTCGCGGCGTGGATGGAGGTCGATCTGCGGTCGTCCGATCGGGCCCCCCTCGCCTCACTCGATGCGAACTTCCTCAAGGCGGTCGATGCGGCGGTCGTCGAAGAGAACGGGCGCTGGGGCACGCCCGGGATGATCTCGGTCGTGAAAGATCTGGTCGGCGATCGCCCGGCAGGGTCGACGCCTGACGACGCGCCGATCGTGCAAACGGCGATCGCCGTCGGTCAGACGCTCGGATTGCGGCTGGGTCTCGCCGAAGGCTCGACCGACGCCAACCTGCCGATGAGCCTGCACATCCCGGCGATTACGATTGGCGGGGGCGGCCACGGCGTCGACGCGCACGCGCTCACCGAGGCGTTCGACACGACCGACTCGTGGAGGGGGACGCAGAACGCTGTGCTCCTGACGATTGCTCTTGCGCAGAAGTAGCTGGTTTCACATATCGTGTATCTTCGTGCGCTTCGTGTCTTCGTGATCGGTTATGCCCGGTGTTTCAACTGCTGAAACCGCTCGAGGTCGGCGGCGCGCTGGCGCGACGCCACGCGCCTCGCCGCAAGAATGCGCCCGATGAGCAGCACGTGCGCGGTGCCGACGACGATGACCTCGATCCGCATGGGCTCTGCGAGGAGGACTGGAACGAAGTTGAGAACTGTGGCGCTCATGAAAAACATCGCGAAGAGCGGATCGATGACACCGCCAGCCAGCGGCCGCCCGAACGTCATCGCGACATGTTCCCAATTTCTGAGCTCGCCGGGTTCCGCTCCCTCGGGTGAATCGTCCTCGAAGAAAACCTGCACATAACGGCCTATCCTTTCAACCCCAACGTGGAGGCTGAATACCGCCTCGAACGCAGCTGCCAGGATGAGCAGCGGCAGCAGCGTGGCGACGGGGAGGGCCGCAAGTGCGGCCGTAGCCACGGTCAGCGCGGCCCACATGCCAAATCCCGCCAGAAACACCCAGACTCTGGCTGTGCCGCGTTGACGAATTGTGTCACGGAGTGTTCTGTATTCCTCTAATTCGCGAGGCGTCATGAAGCGCTCCTCGTGTTTGGGGCAAAAACAGCCGATATGTCTCTAAAAGGGGCATCAGTCGACCGTCGCATTGTGGCACAGCTGTTGATAAGTGCTCAGATGGGCGAAACCGGATGAAATGGCTGAGCGGCGATGCGATAATCCCCTTGCTATCTATGGATTGTCTCGTTAAACTCATCTCCGCAATTCCAAACGCTCGGGTTCGGAATCCTTACATTGATTAAAAAACCACTTTTCTGGATCGGTCCCCTTGCGCTTGTGAGCCTCGTCAGTATCGGTGTCGCTCCAACCGACGCCGCCACAAGCGTGCGCAAGTCGAGCAAGTCGGCACGAGCATCGAAGCGCACCTTGTATTCCGCGTATTCTTCGGACCGCTCGCTCTCACGCAACGCGAGGCTGACGCGGGCGCGCGCGGTGGCCATGGCGCGCGAGATGGCCAACACGGCGCTGCCGCGCTACAAGGTGGATGCGAGCGGCGATCTCGTCCCGGACGTGCGCGCCGCGGCGGCGATCATCTACGATCCCGAAACCAATCAGGTTCTCTGGGAAGAGAACTCACAGAGCCAGCGATCGATCGCCAGCATCACCAAGATGATGACGGCGGCGGTGTTCT
>QHWL01000333.1:2842-6770 GCA_003222555.1 Acidobacteriota bacterium
TCGTGGCGAAAAGCGACGTGTTCCATGCCTCGACGACGCATTTGCGCGCCAACGATCACTTGACGGTCGACGACCTGCTGCACTTGCTGCTCATCGCGTCCGACAACGCGGCGGCTCGGGCGCTCGCGCGCGTGTCCCCGTTTGGGTCTGAGGGCTTCGTTGGCAGGATGAACGAAAAGGCCGCCGAGCTCGGCCTGCAGAGCACGCACTACGCCGACCCATCCGGCCTCCTGTCGGACAACGTCTCGTCGGCGTACGACATGGCCCGCCTCATCACGCAGGTGTCGGGCGACGAGCGCATCGCGTCGATCATGCGGACGCCCGAGTACACGGTCTACAGCGCCAGGCGGCCGATCACCTTCCGCAGCACGAATCATCTGCTCGGCCAGCCCGACGTCGACGTGCGGGCGGGAAAGACCGGCTTCATTTCGCAGTCGGGCTACTGTCTTGCCACGCTTCTCCGTCTTCCCCAAGGCGGTCAGCAGGTCGCCGTTGTTGTCCTCGGGGCCCGTTCGAACGCCGGCCGGTTCATGGAGACGCGGAACCTGTTCAGCTGGCTCTCCAACAAAGCGTCGACGATCTTCTCGACCACCGCCGCTGCTCAACAGCAGCAACAGCAACAGCAACAACAACAGCAACAACAACAGCAGCAGCAGCAACAGCAGCAGTAACCGTGTGCAGGTCTGAAGACCTGCGCCACGGGTGTGTGCGAATCAGTCCCATCATCCAACATAGCCGCGCTGCATCGCCGCGGCGTCGAGCGGCAGCGTCGCGATCGAGTCGACCGCCACCATGACGGGGCGATTCGCGTGGCGGCCGTCGTACGCCTTCAGGTACCGGCGGCAGACGTCGCACGCGTACACGCGGTAGCGAGCGTCGCGAGTCGCAAATGACGTGATGAGCGCGCGATCGGCGTTGGCGCAGAACGGGCAGGTCAACGATCCAAACGCCCACTGTCCGATGCAGCGGCCGCAAATAAGACGCCGATCCGCGCTCGGCATAATCACGGCGAAGTCGGGTTCCCACCCGCAGAACGGGCAGTGCCCGTGCGTCCATGCCGACAAATCGCGCTGCATCAGCGCTTCCGCGCACCGCGCCAGGAACGGCCGGAGCGCCAGCACGAGCACCTGATCGAGGCTTGGCGGCGCCCCTTCCGGCGCGCGCTTCAAAGGATCGGCCCCGTCGGCGCCCGACGTCGCGCCATACCACTTCGTGACGAGCGGTTCGAGCGTGTTCCCGCCGCGCGCGAGCGCGAGAATCGTTTCGTGCTCGGTGGCTTCGAGCGCGTCGAAGCGGCGAAGAATGTCGGCCGTCTGACGGAACGCCAGCCGGAAATCGGTCCACTCGAGCGGGATGTCGCCGAAGCGCACGAGCGGCAGGCCGGCGATCTGCTGCGAGCGCAGCCACTCGGGATCGGCTTGAATCCACGGGAGCGGAACGCGTGACTGCACGCGGCGCTGCATGTCGACGAGTGCGATCTGCATGTCCACCGCCGAGGCGAGCTCGGGTTGCTCGGCCTTGAGCTGTCTGAGCTCCACGATCTCGCGCGTCTCGGCGCGCGGCGGACGCGGCGGACGTTCGGTCCCCGGGCGATGGTGTTCGGCCACCCGGCGATTGTACAGGAAAGAGGCGGACGCCAATTCCGTTCCTGCGACCTGGCGGCCCCGGCGTCAGGCGACGGTCGGTTTCGGTGAAGCCGTGCTGATAGAATCGGACCTGAAAGGCACTTCTTTTCGAGGCTAATGGCAAAACCCGGAGGCGCGAGGCGCGAGGCGCCGGGGTCGGAGCCGCGCCGGGTCTTCATGATCGCTTCCGAGGCGGCGCCGTTCGCAAAGACCGGCGGCCTCGCCGACGTGCTCGGCGGGCTGCCCCCTGCGCTCGCGCGTCTGGGGTGGGAGGTCACCGTCGCGCTGCCTCGCTATCGCGGTGTCGCGGCCGGTGCCCTCGTCGATCACTTTCCGGTGGAGGTCGGCGGCTACACCCGCGAGGTCGGATTCTTCGACGCACCGCTCGCGGACGGGGCTCACGCGTTGCTGGTGGACTGCCCCGAGCTCTACGATCGCGAAACGTTCTACGGCGTCGCCGATACTGGGTATCCCGACAACCCGCGGCGGTTCGCAATGCTCGTGCGCGCCGCGCTCGAGTTCCTCGCGCGCAGCGGCGCGGGATCCTCCCTCGTGCACGCGCACGACTGGCAGGCGGGGCTGGCGCCCGTCTATCTGAAGACGCTGTACGCGACGCACCCGGTCATCGGAGGCGCGCCGACGGTGTTCACGATTCACAATCTTGCGTACCAGGGAGTGTTCGAGCCCGCCTGGCTGCCACGGCTCGATCTGCCCTGGGACCTTTTCACGATCGACGGACTGGAGTACTGGGGCCGCATCAGCTTTCTGAAGGCCGGCATCGATGCGAACCTCATCACGACCGTGAGCCCAAAGTACGCCGAGGAAATCCAGACGCCCGAGTTCGGCTGCGGCTTCGAGGGCATTCTGCGGCGCCGTGCTGGCGATCTTGTTGGCATCCTCAACGGGATCGATACGACACAGTGGGATCCCGCTCACGATCGGTTTCTTCCGGAGCCTTACGACGCAGACGATCTTTCGGGGAAGGTTGCGGCAAAGAAAGCCGTGCTCGCCGCTTACGACCTGCCGGCCGACGACCAAACGATGGCACGTCCGCTGGTGGCCATGATTTCGCGGATGATCGACCAGAAGGGCTTCGACCTGCTCGCGTCGATCGCTTACGAGCTGCCCCGGGTCGAGGCCACTCTCGTGGTCCTCGGCACCGGCGACGCGCGGTATCAGGACTTGTGGAAGAGGTTGGCCGCACTGTATCCGAGTCGGATCGGCGCGCGGATCGGGTTCAACGAGGCGCTCGCGCATCTCATCGAGGCTGGCGCCGACATTTTTCTCATGCCGTCGCGTTTCGAGCCTTGCGGCCTGAATCAGATGTACAGTCTTCGATACGGCGCGGTTCCGGTCGTACGTGGCGTCGGCGGACTCAACGATACGGTGCGCGATTATGTCCCGGGCGACCCGAAATCGACCGGCTTCGTGTTTCACGAGTACTCGGGTGACGCGCTCCTGGGCGCCCTGCAACGGGCGCTCGCGCTGTATGGCGAGCCCCTTCCGTGGCGCGCGCTTCAGGCCGCGGGCATGCGGCAGGACAACTCGTGGGACCGTTCAGCCCGGGAGTACGTCAAAATATATGAGCGTGCCATTAAGAGCCGTGGAGCGGTCGGGTGAGTCGGGTGGGGCAGGTAGGTCGGGTGGGTCAGGTAAGCTTGGTCGGTCTTGGCCCCGCGGGTCGCAGGCCTGAAGAGCCTGTGAAAAAATGCGACGTTTGAACGCAGAGCTCGCAGAGCACGCAGAGAAATCCTTAGGCATTTCTTCTCGGCGGCCTCCGCGGTTTCTGCGTTGAACGTGATTTGTTCACAACCTCTGAAGGCCTGGGCGAACGTGGCCGGTGACAAAAGCGTTTTGAAAGCGGAAAGTCGATGGAAGCAATGCCGAGAGGCGAGGCCGCGAAGGCACAGGTCGCGGGGGTGGACGGTGACAGAATCGTTCTGAAAGCGGAACGTCGATGGAACCAATGCCGAGCGGCATAAGCCGCGAAGGCACAGGTCGCGGGGGTGGGGCCCCGCGACAAACTAAAAAAAGAGAGACCATGGCTACCGAGAACGTACAGACCTTCACGGATTCCAACTTCGACGAAACAGTCATCAGGGCCGGCACTCCGGTGCTCGTTGATTTCTGGGCTGAGTGGTGTGGACCCTGCAGGCGCCTGGCGCCGACAGTCGAGGCGCTTGCGGGCGACTATGTTGGCAAACTGACGGTGGGGAAGCTGAACGTCGACGACAATCCGAACACCGCCTTCAAGTTCCAGATTCGCGGTATCCCGGCGCTCCTGCTGTTCAAGGGTGGCCTGG
>QHWL01000334.1:0-7594 GCA_003222555.1 Acidobacteriota bacterium
TTCCCCGAAAAACAGCTGTCATCCCCGGAGTGTGCACGGGTCGTACCGGACCATCATCTACGTGGGGCTCCGCCCCACACCCCGGCTCGGTCGCTCGCGGGGGCCCTTCGCCCCGCGCCGCTCCCTCGCGGGCGCGCTGTGCGCGCCGCCGTTATGCGGCAACGAGAACCGAATTCTCGTAAAGCGCCGCATAACGGTCTAACAATGATGTGAGGTCCGCAAACCACCGGTTGGTCTACCTAACACCGCCTTCGCGGAAGCATCTGACCGAGCGTTAATGTGTGCGTGGGAATCTGCCGAATAAGGGAGTTAGGGGGAGTATTCAGCCAATGACAAATCCAAATCCATACGCTCCGCCTCGGGCCTTCGTCCGAGATATCGCCGACCCCTCCGCGATCGCCCCCCCCGCAGATCGTGGCACACGGCTAGGTGCGGCGCTCCTCGATGGCGTCATCATAGCGGTGATGGTCTATCTCCCACCGCTGGCCGCCATGATTGCCGGGGGCGCGGCAGGAGCCAGAGGCGCCGGCTCCACTACGATGATCGCCGCCGCCGTCATGCTGGGGCTGGTCGGTTTCATCGTCTGGTGTTGGCTCACAGTCATGTACGTCAGTCGCAATGGCCAAACGATCGCCAAGAAGCTCCTCGGCATAAAGGTCGTACGCACCGATGGATCGCCCGCCTCGCTCGGGCGGCTCTTCTGGCTGCGCAACGTCGTGAACGGTCTGATCAGCGTCGTCCCGCTCTACGGGTTTGTGGACATGCTCTTCATCTTCGGGGAATCGCGGCAGTGTCTGCACGACAAGATTGCCGGGACCATCGTCGTTAAAGCCTGAGAGCGCCCCTGAGTCCCACGGACGTACTGGACACAGTTGTTTCTGCCGAGACCCCCGAAGGCATTTTGCTCGAACTACGGCCGGCCGGCCTGAGCCCACGGTTATACGCGTTCGGTCTCGATTGGGCGATCCGGCTCGCGATCATGTATGCCGCAGCCACGGCTGCGGCGTTCACGGGGGGCATTGGAGTCGCGTTCCTTTTCATTCTGTTCTTCGCGCTCGAATGGTTCTATCCGGTTGGCTTCGAGCTGACGGCATCGGGCGCCACACCTGGAAAGCGAGTCTTCGGGCTGAGGGTCGTGATGGACAATGGGCTGCCGGTCACTCCGGCTGCATCGTTGACTCGAAACCTGCTGCGAGCGGCCGACTTTCTCCCGTCCGGCTACGGCTTCGCGATTGTGAGCATGCTGGTCCGGCGCGACTGCAAACGCNNNCGCGGCCACGATCGTCGTGCATGACCCGCGAGCGGTACCGGGGATCCACCTCTACAAAGTTGCGCCTGTCGCCCCGGCGAGCCGTCTGACGCCGCAGGATCAGGCTGCGGTCATCGCGCTGGCCGCGCGCGCGCCCAGGCTCACGGCGGAGCGGCTCGACGAACTTGCAGCTCTGGCGGCGACGGTGTCCGGAGACAGAGGCCGTTCGGGACCGGCCACAACACGCCGTGTGCTCGGGGTGGCGCAGTGGGTCCTGGGACGACGGTCATGACACCGCTGCGGTTCGAGGAGACGTACCGAGACGAATGGGCGGAACTCGAGATGTCGCTCGATCGCGTGCTCGGCCGCAATGCCGGCAAGTCCGCACCTCGCTCGTCAGTTTCTGGAGCTCGGATCTCGGCGCTCTACAGGCGAGCGTGCGGGCATCTCGCTCTGGCACGGGCGCGCTGCTACCCCGCGTATCTGATCGACCGCCTCGAGCGGCTGACGGCCAATGCCCATCAAGTGATCTATCAGCACCGCGAATTCGGGCTGAGACGCATCAGGGACATGGTGGCCGTCGACTTTCCGTCCGCCGTCAGGAAGCATGCCTCGTACGTCGCCGTTGCTGCAGCAACGTTCCTGCTTCCGACGATCGTGGTTGCGCTCCTGGTGTATTGGCGGCCGGAATTGATCCTTTCAGTGGTGAGCTCCGAGACGGCCGCGTCCTTCGACGGAATGTACTCGCGGTCCGCCGACTCGATCGGCCGGGTACGCGCGGCGGCGACCGACTGGATGATGTTCGGGTTCTACATTCGCAACAACGTGGGTGTGGCGTTCCAGTGCTTTGCGGGGGGATTGTTTGCGGGCGTGGGGACCCTGTTCTTCCTCGCCTACAACGGCGCATTCTCCGGTGCCATCGCCGGATACCTGACCGGGCGAGGGCTGTCGTCCACGTTCTATTCATTCATCGCGACGCACTCCGCTTTCGAGGTGACCGCGATCGTGCTCTCGGGAGCGGGCGGATTGAAAATAGGACACGCGCTGTTGGCTCCGGGCCGCCTGACGCGGCTGCAGTCGCTCGTGATGGCGACACGGGATTCCGCGGTCCTGTTGTACGGCGTGACCGCGATGCTGCTCGTCGCTGCCGCAATCGAGGCCTTCTGGTCGTCCGCGAGCTGGCTGCCGGCGGCCGCCAAGTACGGTGTCGCCGCTGTCTGCTGGACCGCGGTGCTCGGGTATTTCTCGCTTCAGGGACGACGTGCAGGTTGACGGGCTCGCGTTGCGCCTCCGGCCGCGGACTCCGATGGAGGCCTCGGATCTCGGCGTGCGTCTCTGCCAAAGCGCCGCGCGCTCTGTCTACCGATCCTACTTAATCGTGGCTCTACCGGTTGCGGCACTGGCGCTCGCCTCCTACGAGATCGCCGGCTGGCTGCCGCCCCTGGTGCTCTGGTGCGCAAAACCGTGGCTCGATCGCACGATCCTCTTCGTTCTGGCGCGCGCCGCCTTCGGACAGCGAACCGCACCTTCTGATGTGTGGAAGGCGCAGCGCCAGGTGTGGTGGAGCCAGCTGCTGTTTACGTGGACGGCGCGCCGCCTGTCGCTCTGGCGATCGTTCACGCAGCCGGTCTACCAGCTCGAAGGTCTTTCGCTCCTAAAGGCGGGCGCGCGTGTTCGCCAGATCCGGCACCGGAACATGTTCTCGGCGCTGATGGTGACGCATGCGTTCAGCTTGTCTGAAATGGCCTTGACGGTTGCGCTGGTCTCGCTCGTGTTCTGGCTTGCGCCGGCGGGAAAGGCGCCCGGAATGCTCGAGGTGTTCTCCGGCGAGGTGCCGGGCTTTCTCTTGTTGGCCCTGCCGGTTGCCTACGCGACGGCGGTGGTGTTTCTCGAGCCGTTCTACGTGGCGGCAGGGTTCGCAATGTACCTGAACAGGCGTGCTGAGCTCGAGGCATGGGACATCGAGCAGGAGTTTCGACGTGCGTTCGCACACTGACGCGTCACGCCGTGGCTCGCCGCCAACAGATGCGGCGAGCAGGGGCGGAACAAATCACGTTCAACGCAGCGACCGCGGAGGCCGCAGAGAAGAAAGGCCCAAGGATTTCTCTGCGTGCTCTGCGAGCTCTGCGTTTAAACGTCGCCCGTTTTCACAGGCTCCGGAAGCACATGTCGCCGCGATGGCGGCCGTGCTGACAGCGGTGCTGTCGGTTGGAGCAGCGGCCGTCCAACAGGAATCCGCACAACCCAAGGCTGCAAGCCCCGGACGCTCTGAGATCGCGCGCGCGATCGCTGCAGTCAAGGCAGATCCGAACCTCGCAACCGAACGGACGATCAAGACGCTCCGCTGGCAGCGCTCGACGGAATCCACACCGTCCGGCCTTCCCACGTGGCTCACCTGGACTGCCGGCCTGTTTCGCTGGCTCGAGCAATCGGCGCGCCTGCTCGTGTGGGGCGCGGTCGTGGCACTGGCTGGATGGCTGATCGTTTACAAGTTACGTACGGGATCTGGACATCCGGCCGGAGAGCCTTCCCAAGGACATCGGCATCGCAGCCCGCGCCCTGTGGGATCGCGGTGAGCATCGGGCTGCGCTGGCGCTGCTCTACCGCGGAATGCTGTCCCGGCTCGCCCACGTTCACGGCATTCCAATTCGCGATTCGAGTACCGAAGGCGACTGTCTTGCGCTGGCGGCAAGCCGCCTCACACAGAGAGGACGCGAGTACGCCTCGCGCCTCGTACGTGTGTGGCAGCCGTTCGTGTACGGCGGCCAGGACACTCAGGCTGCGACGGTGTACATCCTGTGCGATGAGTTCGCGTCCGCGCTCGATTCCGCCTCGCCGCTCGATTCCCTGCGGTCGGGGGGCGGGGCATGACGCGCGCGAGAATAATCTCGGTGTTGGTCGGCCTATCGCTGGTGTCGCTCATCGCCTGGGTCGCCAACCACACATCCTGGGAGGACACCCAGGTGCCGATGCCCCCCAAAGGCGAGGCGCTCACCAATCCGTTCTATGTCGTGCAGCGATTTGCGGAGGCACTTGGCGCTCACACGGCGTGGGATCGAGTACTCACCCCGCCGCCGACCGGCTCGGTGATCGTTCTTTCCGCCTGGCACTGGAACCTGAGCTCGGGCCGGCGGAAGGCGCTCGAGCGCTGGGCCGAATCGGGCGGCCGTCTGGTGATCGACCGCACTCTGGCTGGTGGCGAGAGCGAATTCGAGCGCTGGTCGGGCATTGTCCGTGGGTACCGAGACCTGGATCGCACCCAGTTTGCGGCCGCGGACCACCAGTTGTGTGGCAGGTTCCAGGAGGAACAGAACGGGATCCCGTCCAGCGGGTCGTCTGAGACGCTCTATTTGATATGCGAACTCGACGGCGGGTCGTTCCTCACGACCAGGAAGAGCGCGGTGTGGGCTCTCCGCGATGCGTCGGGCATTCAAGCGCTGCGCGTCGAGGTGGGTCGAGGCAGCGTGACCGTCATCAACGCGACTCCGTTCCGTGAGCGGAGCCTGTTCGAGGGCGATCATGGCTGGCTGTTCGTGGCCGCCACCGAGATGCGGCGGGGTGATGAGGTGCACTTCATGTCGGAAGACGCGCACGCTTCGCTGCTCGCGTTACTCTGGCAGCACGGCGCACCCGTGGTGGTGCTCACGCTCGCGCTCGTCGCGCTCGTGCTGTGGCGCGGCGGTGTCCGGTTCGGCCCGCTCGCGGCGGCGCCGGTCGCGGCCCGCCGCTCGTTGGTCGAGCAGATCCGCGGCACTGGGCAGTTCGCGCTGCGTCAGGGCAGCGGCGACTCGCTTCACGCGGCGTCGGTACGCGCGCTCGACGAAGCGGCGCAGCGCCGGGTACCGGTTTACGCGAGTTTGACCGCCAGCGAACGCGCCGCGGCTCTGGCGCGTCTCACCGGCTTCGACCGCGACGCTCTCGCGCGGGCCGTTCGTCACGGTCGCGTGCGCCGCTCCCACGACCTCCGCGGCACGATCGCGCTGCTCGAGACCGCGAGGCGCCGAACCCTCACGAAGCACACGAGGTCCTCGCATGCAACACGTTGAAGCGGACACAATTTCGCAGGCCGCCGGCCTGCTCGGCGATCTGCGCGCAGCAATCGGTCACGCGATGGTCGGACAGTCGGCGGTCATCGAACAGGTGTTAGTAGCGCTCGTCGCGTCGGGGCACGTCCTGATCGAAGGCGTGCCTGGCCTCGGGAAGACACTGCTCGTGCGAGCGTTGGCGCAGGCGCTGTCGCTCGCTCATGCCCGCGTGCAGTTCACACCCGACATGATGCCGTCCGATATCACCGGCCACGCCGTGCTCGATCCGTCAACTCGTGAGCTGCGGCTCGTACGCGGCCCGGTATTCACGCACGTGTTGCTGGCCGACGAAATCAATCGCGCTCCGGCGAAAACGCAGAGCGCGCTGCTCGAAGCGATGCAGGAATACCAGGTGACGCTCGAAGGGCAGACCCACCCACTGCCCAAGCCCTTCATGGTGCTCGCCACGCAGAATCCCGTCGAAACCGAAGGAACGTACCCGCTGCCCGAGGCGCAGCTCGACAGGTTCCTGTTCAAGGTCGAGATCGGCTATCCGTCGAGCGCCGAGGAGGCGGCCGTCGTCGCCCGAGCCACCACAGGCCAGGCCGGCGACGAACTGCCTCTGGCGGAGGTGAAGCCGTGTCTCGACCGGCTCGCGGTCTCGACGCTTCAACGGCTTGCCGCCCAGCAGCGGGTTGACGGACAAGTGATCGACTATGCCGTGCGCATAGTGCGAGGGACGCGTGAGTGGGCGGGCGTCGCGATGGGCAGCGGCTCGCGCGGCGCCCTGGCGCTCGTGCGGGGCGCCCGAGCGGTGGCCCTCCTCGATGGGCGCGACTACGTCACGCCGGACGACATCAAGCGCATCGCCTTGCCCGCGCTGCGGCACCGCATCGCGCTCGCGCCCGACGCGCTGCTCGAGGGGCGCACAACCAACGATCTGCTGGCCGAGATCATCGAGACGACAGTTGCCCCGCGCGTCTAGTCAACAAGAGGCCGATCAGCGTATCGAACGAGGCAAACGCTTGTTAACAAGGAGGACCGAATCATCGTGCCACTTCGCGTGATTCCGGGACCGACAGCGGTTCTCTCGCTCGCGGGATCCTCCGTGGCTGTACTCCTCGCACTGCTGCTGGGTATATCGGTGACCGCCGTCGGCAGGGTGGCATCCGCCTGCCTCCTCGCTTTGCTCGTCGCCGCAATCTGGGACTGCGCGGCGTCCCGGCGAGGCTGGCGCCAGTCGTCGCCGACGATGACACGTCGGTTGCCGGAGGCGTTCGCGATCGGGGCGAGGCGGTCGGTGCACCTGGCCATCACTACTGAGGGAACCGAGGCATGGCGCTGCGAGTTATACGACCATGCCGACTCGAGCTTTCTCGTAGAGGGGATGCCGATCCGGCTGTCTCTTCCGGGCGGCAGGCGCGTCGAGGCGACGTATCTGGTGACCCCGACCCGGAGGGGCGCGATGACGTTCGCGCAGGCAGATGTGCGGGTCCGCTCGCGCTGGGGGCTATGCGAATTGCTCGAGCGGCTCGGCACGAACGACAAGCGTCGTGTCTACCCCGACTTCGCCCAGATTCCGCGGTACGCATGGCTGGCGGGCGATCGCCGCCTACAGGAAATTGGCGTCAAGACGTACCAGCAGCGCGGCGAAGGCACGGACTTCAAGCAGCTATCCGACTACCGCGTCGGTGATTCGGTGCGCCACATCGACTGGGGAGCTACGCTGAGGCTGGGCAAACCGATCGTCCGCGAGTTCCAGGACGAGCGCGACCAGTGCGTCCTGCTGCTCGTCGACTGCGGGCGGCGCATGCGCGCAGACGATCGGCAGGGCGCGATCGGCGCCACACATTTCGACCAGGTGCTGAACGCTGTGATGCTGCTGACCTACGTGGCGCTCAAAGGGGGCGACGCGGTCGGCGCGATGACCTTCGGCACGCCGGCCGGAGAGGAGCGCGTCTTCGCGCCCCGCAAAGGCGCGCCGGCGCTGAACGCGCTGATGGGCCAGCTGTACGCCGTACAGCCCACGCCCACCCATTCCGACTACGTGACCGCCGCCGAAGATCTGCTCCGCAGACAGCACCGACGCGCGCTGGTCATCGTCATCACCAATTTCCGCGACGAGGACAGCACGGAGCTGAGCTACGCCCTCCGCCTGCTGCGCTCACGCCATCTCGTGCTGGTCGCGAGCCTGCGCGAGCAAGTCGTGGGCGAGCTGATCGCGCAGCCCCTCGTGAGCGGCGATGCGGCGATCGACATTGCCGGCGCCCATCTGTATGAGCAGTCGCGGCGTGACGCGTTCAATCGGCTCGCGGTCCGC
>QHWL01000334.1:7603-8684 GCA_003222555.1 Acidobacteriota bacterium
GATGGTAGACGCCGAGCCCGGACGTCTCGGTATCGAGCTGGTCAACCGATATCATGCGATGAAGCGTCGGGGAATGATCTGATGACCTCATTTCTCTTCTCGCGGGATTGCGTTCATCAGGAGCGCGAGCGCCTTCCTGAATCCGGTGGACCCGGCCGTGCTGCCTTTGAAGTGTCCGAGACGCGCCACCACGAGGCCGTGCGACGGGATGATCAAGGTGGTCTGGCCGCCCGCGCCCGACATGTAGTACGCCTCCTTCGGGACCGGGAACGTACTGTCCCCGTTGATCCAAAAGAACCCGCCGTAAATGGGGCGCTTGTCGGCTTCCCACGCAGGCGCCACCGTGCTCACGAACTTCGCGTACCCCTCGGGTAGAATCCGCTCGCCGTTCCAGACGCCGTCCTGAAGATAGAGGTTGCCAAGACGAGCCCAGTCACGCCCTGACATGAAGTCGTGTCCCTGAGTCAGAAAGTCCCCGAACGGGTCCGTTTCGATCACCATCGTCCGGATGCCGATCCTGTCGAAGAGCGCGCGCTGCGGGAACGACAAATACTCCTCCCCGCGCTTTTCGACGGCCAGACGAACGAGGTAATTGATCAGCACCGGGTCGGTGTTGTGATACCGACCCACCGTGCCGGGCGGCCACTGTTGTGGACGCGTGGCGGCGAAATGGAACGAGTTGACCCTGCCCGTGTAGAGATACAAATGATCGGGGTAGGTGCCCGCCGGGTCATAGTCGGGATCCTGCGGCGCCTTGATCCGCAAGCCGCTCGACATGTTCAGGAGATCGGCAATGCGGATCTTCGCGCGCGGATCGTTGTGACCTTGCCATTCGGGAATGGGCGCCGGCTGCGACAGCTCATACACGCCCTGTTTGATGAGGATTCCCATCAGCGTGGCCGTCACGCTCTTGCCCATCGACCAACTCTCGAGGGGAGTGTGGGCTGTGATGCCCTCCCCGTACCGCTCGCCGATGACCCGTCCTTTCCACGTCACCACGAAAGCCGCGGTCAGCTCTGCCGCCGGCTCGAACGCCGCGTCGACCGCCTGCTTCACTTTAGCCGCGTCGATCTCTGGAGGG
>QHWL01000334.1:8694-9196 GCA_003222555.1 Acidobacteriota bacterium
TCGGCAGCACATCACCCATCGGCCACGGCTGCGTCAAGGGATCGGGTAGTTTGGTCTTCACGTCGATCGGGGTGAAATCCACCGAACTCTTTCCGACCGGAAGCGCGACGCACCCTTGGCGACCCAGGTACTTGGCGGTGAGCGTTACTCCATTCGGGAGCGTGACGTGAACCGCCTTGGCCGCGCGATCGATCACCGGTTTTCCAACCTTCGCCCGCTCCGCGTACGGGCTCGTAAAATAACCCACGTTCTCGGCGGCGAAGTCGGGATCGAGGCCGGTGATAAACACCGCTGAGCACATGATCTTGGCGAATCCAGCCGTGTGGTGCTCGAGCGGATCACCCGGCGGTGGCGCGTAGGGTGTATCGAGCTCGAGCGATTTCGCGCGCGCGATCAGCGCGGCCAACGGCGAGACTGCGACCTGCTGTGCCGCTGATGCGCCGGTGTTCGTCGCAGGCCTGTCTTTCTGGCATCCCACCATGGCCGCGAGTGCGGCTATGAG
>QHWL01000346.1:0-4062 GCA_003222555.1 Acidobacteriota bacterium
GACGATCCACCACGCGCTCGGTTCGATTGTGGAGCACCTCGACGACGTCACGGCGGCGCTTCTCAGAGAAGGCGAACTCGAGGAGCTCCTGATCACCGCGCGCGCCGGCAGCGGCTCTCCGTCAGAGTCGATTTGGGTGGCGGTCGAGGACGACCACGCCGAGTCGAGAAGCACGCGATGAAAATCCTCTGAAGCATGCTGGACCCGACGGCGGTTACTTCCTTTCCGGCGTGATGTGACCGATTCGATTCGCCTTCGCGATTTTCCCGAGCTTCTCCTCATCCACGCGACATCCGCAGTGTGAGCTTCGGGCGCCCGACATAGGACGTGCCGACACGCGTCTCATCCCCAGATCATTTTGGCACGAACCGGCCGCGCCGTCGGGGCGGTTATTTTCAAACTGACCCACGACCGACGGCTAACGTCTGCAATCTTCAATGCTATAATCTGTCCCGTCTCAGCACGTCACCTATGTCCGATCCGCTTCGCACCGATAGTTCGCGCGCGCTCGATGCCACGTCGGAGGCGGATCGTGATGCCAAGATCGAGCAACTGCTTCTCGTCGGTCTCGATCACTATTTCGCCGCGCAGTACGAGGCAGCCATCAACGTCTGGACGCGGGCGCTGTTTCTCGATCGAAGCCACCCGCGCGCCCGCGCCTACATCGAACGGGCCCGCAGCGCGCTCGCCGAGCGGCAGCGCGAGTCGGAGGAGCTGCTGCAAAACGGCGTCGCGGCGTTCCATCGCGGCGACGGCGACGAAGCGCGGCGTCTGCTGCAGGCCGCCATCGAACGGGGTGCGCCGTCAGAGGAAGCGCTCGCCGTGCTCGAGCGGCTGGATCGGCTCGACACGACGGTGGGCCCGCGGCCGCCGGCGCGATCCCTGCGCGAGCGACGGTCGACGACCGTGCCCGACGAGCGCCACGCGGCCTCCCGTCCGAAGGTCGCGCTTTCGGTATCGATCGTCCTTCTGCTTGCCGTCGTGGCGGCCGGCGTGTACGCGGCCGCCGTGTGGGATCGTTTCGAATGGCGATCCCTGGTCCGCCTTCAGGATGCGCCCGCGACCTCGGCACCTGCGCCCGCCGCGCGGGAGTTCGCGTTGGCGGTGCCGCGCCGCGGTGAGACCGCGATGACTCGGGCGCGGACCTTGGCCGCGGGAGGCCATTTGCGCGACGCGCTGTCGGTTCTCGACCTCATTCGGCCAACCGATGCACAGAAAGAGGACGCCGATCGCCTTCGCGCCGACATTCAGCGCCAGCTGCTCGCCTTGACGGCGACGCCCATGTCCGCTTCAGAGCCGCGCGAGAACAGCCCCCGCGTGCCATGAAATGTCCCAAGTGCGGCTACCTCGGGTTCGAGCAGGTCGATCGGTGCCCTAATTGTGGATACGAGTTCTCGCTGTCGTCTTCGAGCGCGATTCAAGAACTGCCTGTCAGAAACGACACTCCGGTTATCGGCCCGCTCGACGATCTCGCGCTCGTCGACGCGACATCGGATCCGCCGCCTTCCCGCTTTACGGCTGAAATCGGTCCCGATTTGGACCGCGCCTTCGACATGCCTCAGCCTCAAGAATCCGGGCCATCCGAGCTGCCGCTCTTCGGTTTGCCGACAAGCCCGATAAGGGACGACACGCCCCTCATCACAAAACCATCGCCCCCGCGGTCGCCGCTGGCGGTGCGCCGGTCGACGTCCGAAGTGCCACGAGTACGGGCGGGGCCGATACGCGCGGCCAGTCTGGATCTCGGGCTCGATCTGGACGGGCAGGCCGCCGGGCATACGAGCGTCGCGCCGGCAGCGGCCGCTCAGGCGGAGGAAAGGCTCGTGCGCCCAGCGCGGGCCGAATCTGCGGGTCTTGTCGCGCGCGCCGCCGCCGTGACGATCGACCTGCTGATCCTGGCCGCAATCGACGTCGCCGTCGTCTACTTCACGATGCAGATCTGCGGCGTGACGATACAGGAGTTCGCGATTATCCCTCAGGGGCCGCTGGTGGCCTTCCTTGTCGTGCAGAACGTCGGCTACCTTGTCGCGTTCACCGCCGGGGGACAAACGCTCGGTAAGATGGCTGCCGGAATCAAGGTTGTGGCGGCCGAGTCCAATCGATCGATCGACGTGGGTCAGGCACTGAAGCGAACCGTGCTGTGGCTCCTGCTGGCCATTCCCGCCGGCCTCGGCTTCCTCACCGCGTTCGCGAGCCGCGATCGCCGCGGCCTCCACGATCGCTTTGCCGGCACGCGAGTCGTGCGGGCTTCCGCGTGAACAGGGCGCGTACCTTTTTCGCTCCGCCATCAAATGAGTAGCGTCGAAAAAGGTCCGCGACCTCTTTTCGCGCTCGCGCTCGCCACGGTCTTTGGTGTCGGCTACGTTCCTCTCGCGCCGGGGACGTGCGGATCGGCAGTCGGCCTGCTCTTGTGGAGGGTGTTGCCGGCCTCAGGACTGGTACAGGCGACAGCCATCGCGGCGCTGTTCGCCATCGGGTCGTGGAGCGGTAGTGTCGCAGAACGGCACTTCGGTTCAAGAGATCCCGCGCCGGTGGTGATCGATGAAGTGATGGGGATGCTGGTCACGCTCTTCCTCAACCCCGTCGGCTGGGCGGGTGCGGCCGGTGCCTTTCTGTTGTTCCGGATTGCGGACGTGGTCAAGCCGTTTCCCGCCAATCGCCTCGAACGGCTGCGCGGCGGAATCGGCGTGATGGCCGACGATGCGATGGCGGCTGTCTACGCCAATCTGGCGTTGCGCGCGGTCCTGGCGGTTGGGAATCGGGTAATCTGGTGATCTGATATTTACATTCACCAAATCACCAAATCGCCAAATCACCGAGTCACCAATCCCACATGCGTGCCTGCATCATCGCCGTCGGAAGCGAGATGTTGACGCCCTTTCGCGCCGACACCAACTCGCTCGTCGTCACAGAACGGCTGAACTCGATCGGATTCGATGTGAGGTTCAAAGCGATCGTCGGTGATGACGTCGATGAGCTGGCCGATGTGCTGAAAGGCGCGCTCGCCTGGGCCAATCTGGTCGTGATGACCGGCGGTCTGGGCCCCACCCAGGACGACATTACGCGGGACGCGGTGGCGCGTGTGCTGCAGCTTCCGCTCGACGTGAACGAGACGGTCATCGATCGCATCCGCGAACGATTCACCCGGCGCGGGCTGACGATGCCCGAGATCAACCGGCGGCAGGCGATGGTGCCTCGGGGCGCGGCGCTCGTCAACAATCCAAACGGGACCGCACCCGGATTGTGGCTGGAGCACGGATCGACTTCGATCGTGCTGCTGCCCGGTCCGCCGCGAGAGATGACACCGATGCTCGACACGGTCATCCGCGATCGTCTCGCGCCGAAAGCCGGCGCAGCCGGAATATTCCGGCGCGTCGTCAAAATCACCGGCCGCACCGAGTCGGACGTGGACGCGCAAGTCCAGCCGATCTACGGCCAGTGGCTGGCGCAAACGGTTCCCATCAGCACCACAATTCTCGCGGTCGCCGGTCAGATCGAGCTGCACTTGACGGCGCGAGCCGGGAGCCGCGCCGAGGCCGACGCGGTGTTGGCGTCGGCGGTCCTCCAGATCGAAGGGGCGCTAGGCGACGCTGTGTACAGCGTCGACGGGCGAACGCTCGAAGCAGTCGTCGGCGAGCTGTTGCGCGCACACCAGTTGACCATTGCGGTCGCCGAATCGTGCACCGGCGGTCTGCTCGCGTCCAGGCTCACTGACGTGCCCGGCAGCTCCGATTACGTCGACCGGGGCGCCGTGTGCTACAGCGACCGCTCGAAGATCGAATGGCTCGGCGTGCCCGAAGCGCTCATCGCTCGGCACGGCGCTGTGAGCGAGCCTGTCGCGCGGGCGATGGCCGAGGGCGTACGATCGCGTGCCGAAACCAAGGTTGGCGTTGGCATTACCGGCATTGCGGGACCTGGCGGAGGGACCCCGCAAAAGCCGGTCGGCACGGTCGCGATCGCGGTGCTCGTCGGTGACACGGACCGAGTACGGACGTTTCAGTTCGTCGGGGGGCGCGAGCTGGTGAAGTTCCAGGCGACACAGGGTGCGCTCAACATGCTGCGACT
>QHWL01000346.1:4070-4275 GCA_003222555.1 Acidobacteriota bacterium
GTGAGCGGTGACTAAGCGGACAGTCGTCGAACGCAATGCCGAGCCGCGTCGGCGGCGAAGGCACAGGTCGTGACAGCCTTGAGCCTGAGCGAGCGCTAACGCGCGAGCGAGAGCGCCTGGGGGTGGGGCCCCAGGCGCAGTGATAAGAGGTGGGACCCCGCGACAAAGTAAAAAAGTCTAGGCCCAGGCAGATGCGTCTGTTCAC
>QHWL01000347.1 GCA_003222555.1 Acidobacteriota bacterium
TCTGACGGCTCACGTTCGAGCGTCAGGATCAGAATGAGGGATCGGGGATACATGGCTACTGCCCACAAAAGCCCGGCTGACCGCGCCGCGGTAAGGCGAGAGTCACAGGCCCGAACATGATCCCGCGCCCCGACATCGCTGACCACCCAGCCCGCATTTTGATCGTGGACGATGAACGCCACGACAGACAGTTGCTGGAGGGCATGCTCACGCCGGAAGGCTTTCACCTCCTGACCGCTGCCAGCGGCGAGGAAGCGCTCGCCATCGTGGCTCAGCAACCGCCCGACCTCATCCTGCTCGACATCAAGATGTCCGGGATGGGCGGTTACGAGGTGGCAACCAAGATCAAGGGCAACCTCGCCACCAAGAATATTCCCGTCATCATGGTCACCTCTCTGGACGATCGCGACGCCAGGATGCTCGCGCTGGGCGCCGGAGCGGAGGACTGTCTCACCAAACCCGTGGAGCGCGCCGAGCTGTGTATGCGGGTGACGAATCTGTTGCGCCTCAAGGCATACGGCGACTATCACAACAAGTACAGCCAGATCCTTGAAGGCGAGGTAGGCTCGCGCACGGCCGACCTGGCCGAGAGCGAGCGTCTCTACCGGTCGACTTTCGATGCGGCGCCCGTCGGGATCGTGCACGTAGGCCTGGACGGGCAATGGCTGCGGGTCAATCAGCGCCTCTGCGATCTACTGGGATACTCACGTCACGAGTTGCAAACTAATGCCGTTCAGGAACTCCTGCAGTCGGAAGAAGTGGCTGGCGAGGCGGAGGCACTGCGTCAGATGGCTGCGGGAACGTGTGACCGCCGCGTGCTCGATGAAAAGCGTTATCGACGGCGGGACGGCACCTTCGTGTGGGCCAGAGTCAACATGTCCGTCCATCGCGACGCCGAGGGTCAGTCCCAGCATTTCATCTCCGTCATCGAGGACATCACCGAACGGAGGACGCTCGAAGCGCAGGTCCGGCAGGCCAACAAGATGGACGCCGTCGGGCGACTGGCTTCGGGCGTCGCCCACGATTTCAACAATCTGCTGACGGTCATCCTCGGGTTCGCCGAGATCCTGACCGCAGATGTCGCCATGGCGGACAAGCACGGGAGGGATCTCGGCGAGATCACCAAGGCGGCCAGGCGTGCCTCGGGCCTCACCAAACAGCTGCTCGCCTTCAGTCGTCAGCAAGTGCTGCACGCGGTACCTCTGGATGTGAATGGGCTGATCATGGAAATGACCGGCATGCTCGGCCGGTTGATTGGCGAGCACATCCAGGTCGCGCTGGTTCTGGCACCCAATCTCTCACTCGCGCTCGCCGATCGCAGCCAGCTGGAGCAGGTCGTGATGAACCTCGTGGTCAACGCGAGAGACGCCATGCCCGATGGCGGGAGCGTCACGATTGAAACGGCAGACGTCGAGCTCGAGAACTCCTCCTTCCACGAGGAGGCGATCAGGCGGGGGCAGTATGTGATGCTCGCCATCAGCGACACTGGTGGCGGGATGAGCAGGGAAACTCAACGGCGCTTGTTTGAGCCGTTCTTTACGACCAAGGAAATCGGGCAAGGCACCGGCCTGGGCCTGTCAACGACCTACGGCATCGTCAAGCAGAGCAAAGGCTATATCTGGGTGTACAGCGAACTCGGTCTGGGGACGACATTCAAAGTCTACTTGCCGTGTTCGAGCCGTGCAGCACCGTTGGAGGCTGTCAGCTCGGTGGTCACCGCCCCTGCCAGGAGAGCGTCGGCGACTGTGCTGCTGGTCGAAGATGAGGCCGGCGTGCGTCGACTCTCGAAGCGCATCCTCGAAAATGCCGGCTATCGAGTGCTGGAAGCAGCCAACGGGGACGATGCCGAGAAATTATTCGCACTTCAGGCCGACTCGATCGATCTGGTCGTGACCGACGTGATCATGCCTGGCTGCGGGGGGCCCGAGCTGCTCAGTCGGCTGCAGGCTCGAGCACCTGCGCTAAGGGCGCTGTACATGTCGGGCTACACCGAGCAATCCGCCGCGCATAAGGCGGGAATCAATCATGGTCTCCCGTTTGTCCAGAAGCCATTCACGGCCGCCGAGTTCGTGCGACAGGTGCGCGAGGTGTTGGCTCGATGATGAATCACTCGACGGGAGTGATCATGTCCCTCTGAATCTCCAACGCCGTGAGCGCGGCGTTGTAGATGCGGATCTCGTCGATCAGACCCAGGAAGTATTCACCCCACACCGCATTGCCGCCGAACCGCAACGGGCCGGTCGACGCGAGGACGCTCCCGCTCACCAGGAGAGTGCGGACCCGCACGCCGTTCACGAAGAGCCGGAGCCTCGTTCCATCATAGGTCGTCGCCACATGGGTCCAAACGTCGAGCGGCAAGATCTCCGGGCCCTGCGCCGACATGTCGCGGTCGTGTGTGTTCACATAACCGGCCGGCGGCAGGTCGGTGCCGTCAAACGCGTACAGCGCGTAAGCTAGGCCGCCCGGCTTCTCCTTCACCATGATGCTTCGCCAGCCGTCCTGGGCTGCCGTCGGCTTCACCCACGCTTCCAGCGTCATCCCGGTCGTCAGGTCGAGCGAGTCCGCATCCTTGACTGTCACCCAGTCGTTCACGCCGTCGAACGACAGCGCGCCGCCGAATTTGCCGTCCGTTGTCCAACTGGCGCCGCGAAGCGTCCCGTGGTTCGAATGCCCCGAGACGTCGGTTGCCGTCCACAAGCTGCCTTCATTCAGACCGTACGCAGCCACGGGGAGGACAGCGATGTTGATATGGACGGTCGCGACGTTCGAGTCGGCCGTGCCGTCGTTGGCTCTATATGTGAAGCTGTCAGGGCCGTGGTAGTTGGCGGCTGGCGTGTAGGTGAAGCTCCCATCGGCGTTCAGCAGCAAAGTGCCGTGGCTCGGACCGCTTACCCAAATAGCCGACAGTATGTCGCCGTCAGGATCGGTGTCGTTCGCGACGATACCTGGCGCGCCGACGACGAGCGTCACGTCCGAGTTGGTGCCGTAGCTGTCGTCGATTGCCACGGGCAAGTGGTTGGCAAAGGTAGCTGTTACGTTCACCGTCCCTGTCGCGCTGCCACCCTGGCCGTCGCTAATCGTGTAGATAAAGGCGTCGGCGCCGGAGAAGTCCGGCGAAGGGGCGTACGCCACGGTCCCGTCCGGGTTGAGCGTGGCTGTGCCGTAGGCCGGGACGCCGACGGCGGTGACCGTCAGCGGGTCGGCGTCGGCGTCCGTATCGTTGGCCAGGACCGCAATTGTGATCTCAGCGTCGCCTTCCACGATCGTTGCTTCATCGTCCACTGCGACCGGTGCTGCGTTGGCCGGCCCGGTGAACGGCGCGCCCGATGTCCACTCCCA
>QHWL01000359.1:0-2693 GCA_003222555.1 Acidobacteriota bacterium
AGACTGGCTCGTGTTGCAATTGTGAGTCCGGCTGAAGCCTGTGAAGAATGCGACGTTTGAACGTAGAGCTCGCCGAGCACGCTGAGAAAATCCTCGAGCATTTCTTCTCTGCGGTCTCTGCGGTCTCTGCGTTGACGTGATTTGTTCACAATCTGTTCAGGCGGACCACGACGAGCCTGCTGCCGAGAGACCGAGCCCGTGCCACCGCTCATAGATAGAAGGTGCAGCGGTGAGCGTCACCAGCTCTCGGCGGCTCGTTTCAGTCAAGCTCACGCCCGTCGGACGCGCGCAGACCTTCCTGTCCGGCGACCTTCCCAACGATGCGCTGCCCAGTCCGGGCGACCGGGTGGTCGTGCAGTCGGAAGCCGGGCCGTCGGTCGGCGCCGTCGTCCGGTCGATTCCGCAGCTCGAGGACAAGCATCGTCCCGCCGACGACTCGCCGCAGCGTGTCGTGAGGATTGCCACCCGCGAGGACGTCGTCACGCGGATGAAACACCAGCACCGCGAACGCGAGGCTCACCGCATCGCGCTGCTGAAGATCCGCGAGCGCGCGCTCGGCATGAGGCTCACCCGCGTCGAGCAGGCGTTTGACGGCTCCCGGCTCATTTTCTATTTCACCGCGGAGGGACGGGTCGATTTTCGCGAGCTCGTCCGCGAGCTCGCGGCCGAGTTCCACACGCGCGTCGAGATGCGGCAAATCGGCGTGCGCGACGAGGCGAAGATGCTGGGCGGCTACGGCACGTGCGGACGGCCGCTGTGCTGCACCACGTTTTTGAACTCGTTCGAGCCGGTGTCGATCAAGATGGCGAAGCAGCAGGATCTCAGCTTGAATCCATCGAAGCTGTCAGGCCTGTGCGGCCGGCTGAAGTGCTGCCTGCGGTACGAGCTGCCCAACGCCAAGGGCGTGGTTCACGGCGGCTGCGGCAGCGAGGGCGGCTGCGACAATCCCTCGGGCTGCGGCGCCGGCGGATGCGGCTCCTGCGGATCGGGCGGATGCGGCAGCTGCCATTGAAACCGCGGGTCGCGATCACGCTGGGCGACCCCTCCGGAATCGGCCCTGAGATCGCCAGGCGTGCTGCCGCCGACTCGCGTGTCGTCGACGCATGCGAGCCGGTGCTCTATGCGCCCCCGCCTCACCTGACCTTCGCGCCTGGCGTACTGAGCGCCGAGGCCGGCCGCTCGGCGTACGACACGATTGTCCGCGCCGTCGAAGACGCGCAGCGGGGCGTCGTCGATGCCATCGCCACCGCGCCCATCAACAAAGAGGCCTTCCAGTGTGCGGGTTTTCCCTGGAGGGGACACACCGATCTGCTCGCGCATCTGACCGGAGCGCCCCACGTCGCGATGATGTTCTACTCCGACGCCCTGCGCGTCGTGCTTGCGACGGTGCACGTCGCGCTCGCTGATGTGCCGCGCGCGCTCACGCGGGCGTCGCTCGAGGCGACAATCACGCTCACCGCGCGCGAGCTTCCGCGCTTCGGCGTCGCCGCGCCGCGCATCGCAGTTGCCGGCTTGAACCCGCACGCCGGCGAACACGGCCTGTTCGGGCGCGAAGAGGAGACGGTGATCGCGCCGGCCGTTCGGTTGTGCCGCGACGGCGGTGTAGACGTGTCGGGCCCATATCCAGGCGATACTGTCTTCGTCCGCGCGTGCCGTGGCGAGTTCGACGTGGTGGTGGCCTGTTATCACGATCAGGGACTGATTCCCGTCAAGCTGATGGCCTTCGGCCAGGCTGTGAACGTCACCCTGGGTTTGCCGATCGTCCGCACGTCGGTCGATCACGGCACGGCGTTCGACATTGCGGGCAAAGGGGTCGCGAATCCGGAAAGCATGATCGCGGCGGTTCTGCTCGCGGCGAAGTTGGCGCGATCGCGTCGGTCCGCCTAAATGGGCTGTGAGAAATGCGACGTTTGAACGCAGAGCTCGCAGAGCTCACGGAGAAATGCAACCACGAAGACACGAAAACACGAAAAATACGTTGGTTTTCTTCATGAATGTCTTCGTGCTTTCGTGGTTGCCTATAACAGCATCAAGAATTTCTCTGCGGGCTCCGCGGTCTCTGCGTTGAACGTGATTTGTTCACAATCTCTTTAGTCCTGCACACATCATGGCACTGGACAAAACCGAGCGCGAGCTGGCGCAATCCAGCATCGCCGAAAATCGCAAGGCGTACCACGACTACCACCTCCTCGAAACGTTCGAGGCGGGGATCGTGCTGCTCGGCACCGAGGTCAAGGCCATCCGCGAAGGGCGCGTCAATCTGCGCGACAGCTTCGCTCGTCTCGACAATGGGGAGATTTACCTTTACAACGTCAACATCAGCCCCTACAGCCACCGCGGTTCCGCCGACCACGATCCGCTCCGCCGGCGCAAGCTGCTCCTGCACCGCGACGAGATCCGCAAGCTCGTCGGCAAGACGGTCGTCAAAGGCATGACGCTGGTGCCCGTCCGTATGTACTTCAAGAAGGGTCGCGTCAAAGTCGCGGTCAGTCTCGCGAAGGGAAAGAAAGAGTACGACAAGCGCGAAACCATCAAGCGCCGCGACACCGACCGCGAAACGCGCGCTGCGATCAAGTCGAGGCGGTAGAATAGCCAGTCATAGAATGACTAAGGCCGACCTGCACGCTCACCGCAGCGCGGCGGCCGGGCGCCCCCGTCGCACGCCGAGCCTGACGACCCAAATCTTCATCGGG
>QHWL01000359.1:2702-6737 GCA_003222555.1 Acidobacteriota bacterium
GGCTGCTCGCCGGCATTGCTGTCGGCTATTACCGCCCCGACGTCGGCGTCGCAATCAAGCCGCTGGCGGACGCATTTCTGCGGATGATCAAGATGATCATTGCGCCCCTGCTCTTCGCAACGCTCGTGGTTGGCATTGCCGGCACCGGCGACCTGAAGGCGATGGGGCGGATCGGGCTGAAGGCGATCCTGTATTTCGAGGCCGCGACGACCGTTGCGCTGTTCCTCGGACTCGGCCTCGTCAACCTGTTCAAGCCCGGCGCCGGGCTCGCCATGCCAATCGGCAGGGACACGGCGGCGCTGGCCACGATGGCTCAGAACCAGCAGCACAGCTGGGACATCTTCCTCCACTTCTTTCCCACATCGGTGGTGGACGCGATGGCGCGCGGCGATATCCTGCAGCTCGTGGTGTTTTCGACGTTCTTCGGAATTGCGCTCGGCGCCATCGGCGCGAAGGGCCAACCGGTGCTCCACGTACTGGAGAGCACGGCGCACGTGATGTTCAAGTTCACCGGCTATGTCATGGCGTTCGCGCCGATTGGCGTGTTTGCCGCGATTGCGGCGACGGTCGGCGGGAACGGGCTCGCGATCTTGTACACGCTTGGCAAGCTCATCGCGCTGATGTACGTCGGCCTCGCCATCTTCGTGGTCCTGGTCGTCGGCGGAGTGTCGTATCTGATACGGGTGCCGTTCCTCAGCTTCGTAAAGGCGATTCGCGAGCCGTTCCTCATCGCGTTCACGACCGCCAGCTCCGAGGCCGCGCTACCGAAGGCGCTCGAGGTCATGGAACGTTTCGGCGTGCCCAAGAACATCGTGGGCTTCGTGCTGCCGACCGGCTACAGTTTCAACCTCGACGGCACGACCCTCTATCTCTCGCTTGCGAGCGTGTTCGTTGCACAGCTCGCCGGCGTGTCGATGACCTTCGGCCAGCAGCTCGTCATGATGCTCACGCTCATGCTGACAAGCAAAGGCGTCGCCGGCGTCCCGCGCGCGGCGCTCGTCGTGCTCACGGCGACGCTCACGCAGTTTGGGCTGCCGCTCGAGGGCGCGGCCATCCTGCTCGGGATCGATCAAATCATGGACATGGGACGCACCGCCGTGAACGTGATGGGGAACTGCCTCGCGACCGCGGTCGTGGCGCGCTGGGAAGGCGTGTTCGACGACGCGCAGATGAGAGCGTTCGCGGTGGAAAGCACATACAGGGCGGCCTGATGCGGATTGCCGTGCTCGGCTCCCGGGGCCAGCTCGGGGCCGCGATCGTCCATGAATGCCGCTCGGCGCACGAGGTGACGGCGTTCGCCTACGCCGACCTGGACATCACCGACGGCGAGGCCGTTGCCGCCGCGATGGATCGCACCCGGCCGGAGGTCATCATCAACTGCGCTGCTTACAACGACGTCGATGGCGCCGAAGATCATCCCGTCGACGCGCTGAACGGCAACGCCTTTTCCGTGCTGTCGCTGGCGCGCGCGGCAGCCGACCACGGCGCCATACTCGTCCACTACAGCACGGATTTCGTCTTCGACGGCACCGCGTCGGCGCCCTATGCAGAAGACGATCCGGCGAATCCCCGCGGCGTGTATGCCGCGTCCAAGCTCCTTGGCGAGTGGTTTGCCGCCGACGCTCCACGCGCCTACGTGCTGCGGGTCGAGAGCCTCTTCGGCTGCGCGCCGGAGGGACGGCCGGCGAAGGGCAGCGTGGCGGTCATCCTGAATGCGATACTGGCCGGCTGCGACGTGCGCGTGTTCGAGGACCGCACCGTGTCGCCGACCTACGTCGTCGACGCAGCGCGCGCGACGAGGCGGCTTCTCGAAGCGAGTGTGCCGGCGGGTTTGTACCATTGTGTCAACTCGGGACACTGCACGTGGCTCGAGTTCGCGCGCGAGCTGGCACGCCAGCTCGGCGTTGACGCGCGGTTGATTCCGGTGAGCATGGCCGATGTGCCGATGCGCGCGGCGCGCCCGCAATACTGCGCGCTGTCCAACGAGAAACTCGTCGCGGCCGGCATCGACATGCCGACCTGGCAGGATGCGGTGACGCGGTACTTACAGACTGTCCGCAGCGAGCTCGCTCACTAGACTTCCAACCGCCAGACACGAGGTGAGGCCCGGCGAGTCGATGCCCGCGGCCTGCACCACCGCCGGGTTCTCGCGATCGCGCCGAATCAGAAAATCGGCGAACGACTGGTCGGGCCCATGCAGCTTCGCGCGGATGCCGCTGCCCGACAGGCGAAGGTCGGCGAGCCCGACCTCGGGCAGCAGCTGCCTGGCCGGCTCGACGAAGGCCTCGAGCGGCAACCGGTCGCTTTCGTAGTCGTCCTTTCGGTCCTGATATCGGATCGTCGGCCCCAGCCACACGTTGCCGCCAACCGAACGCGCCAGATGCACCCCGAGACCGTGGCCCGACGCATGCGGCAGCGGATACACGAGCGCGCTGACGAGCGACCGTCGGGCCGGCGTGAGCTCGGCGTATTCGCCGCGGCACGGATAAATAGTAAAGCGCTCCCCGCCGAGCGTGCGCGACACCTCGTCTGCGTACAGGCCGGCGGCGTTGACGACGACGCGCGCGCGGATCGTTTCGCGTTCGGTCCGCAGCCGCACGCCGTCGCGATCGCTGTCGGCGCCGATCAGGCGGGTGTGAGGAAGAAAGATGACGCCGGCCGCCTGCCCCAGGCGCAGCAGCGTTTTCACCAGCGCTTCAGCGTCGACGATGCCGGTTGCCGGCGAAAAAAGCGCCGCCACCGCTTGAACCGCCGGCTCGCGCGCGGCGACGAACGCGCGATCGACGAGCGTCAGCCCTTCGGCGCCGGCGTCCGATCCGCGTTGCCGCAGCGCTTCGAGCTCCGCGACCTCGTGCTCGTCGGCGGCGACGATGAGCTTTCCGCATCGCTCGTGCGCGATGCTGTGGCGAGCGCAAAACGCGTAAAGCTCCCGCCGTCCTTCGACGCACAATCGCGCCTTGAGCGAGCCGGCCGGATAGTAGATGCCGGCGTGAATGACGCCGCTGTTGTGCGTGCTCGTCTCCATTCCCGGGCGCGGATGCCGCTCCATCACACAGGTCGAATGGCCTCGCTCGGCGAGAGCGAGGGCCGCGGCGAGCCCGGTGACCCCGCCGCCGACGACGGCGACATCTATCCGCTCCATGACGAACGCCACCGCCCCTTTCGCCGAGGTCGCAGAGTCTCAAACCGCATTCTGAAGGCGCGATTCATCGATCAGCTCCGGTGGCCGATCGCCGCGTAGTCGAGATAGGAGAACAGCAGATTGTTGAGAATGGCGGCGTTCGCGTTGGCGACGCGCGCCGTATCCACCAGGGCGCGCGACGCGGGATCGGCTGCCGCAAGCGTCTCGGCCGGAAGATTGATCGGTTGCATCTTCATGTGATCGGGGACCGGAGCGCTGTAGCGTATTATCACGCCGCCAAAACCGCTGGCCTGCAGCAGGTACTGCAGCGTCTCGGGGTGCATCGGCCGCACGTGCGTAAAGTCGCGGAGGTAACTGCTGAAGAAGGCCAGCCAGCAGGCGGGATTGATCGTCTCGATCACAATCGGGGCGTTCGGCCGGAGCTTGTGAAAGGCAGTCGCCAGCAGGCGCATCAGGTACGCAGGCTCGAGATGTTCGACAACCTGTGCGGCCATGAGCCCGCCGAGCGAGCCGTCCGGCATCGATTCGAGATGCTCCAGCGCATCGGATTCGGCGACCTCGAGCCCGCGCTCGCGAGCAACGGCGACCATTTCGTGGTTCGCATCCACGCCCGTGGCGCGGACGCCTTCGGCCTGAAGCAGCGCGAGAAACTCGCCGCGGCCGGAGCCGACGTCGAGCACCCCCGAGGCGCCGGTAAACACCGGGAGGTACGCGCGGAGCTTGGCGCGGATGTCCTCGTCGGAGCCGCGGAAGCGGTCCTCGAATCCGACGTACTGGTAATCATCCAGCGGCTGGTGGGCGGTCGCCGCTGACAGGCGACTCCCAGTCGACGGCTGGCGACTCCCGACCGGCGACTCGCGACTCTCGACTAACGACTGACGACTATCGACCAG
>QHWL01000081.1:0-2685 GCA_003222555.1 Acidobacteriota bacterium
CCATCAGCGAAGCTTCAGCGTTGTCAAGCTGAGCAACGCGAAAATAATCGCGACAATCACGAAACGCGAGATCACCTTGGGCTCGCTCCAGCCGATGAGCTCGAAGTGATGATGGACAGGCGCCATTTTGAACACGCGCTGCCCAGTCAATTTGAAGGAAGCCACCTGGATGATGACCGACAGCGCTTCGAGCACGAACACGCCGCCGACGATGCCGAGCAGCAGTTCCTGCTTGATGAGAATGGCCACCGTGCCGAGCGCGGCGCCGAGCGCCAGCGATCCGACGTCGCCCATGAAAATTTCGGCGGGGTAGGAGTTGTACCAAAGGAACCCGAGCGACGCGCCGACCAGAGCGCCGCAGAACACCGTCAACTCCGCCGACTGTGGAAAGCGCACGAGCAGTAAGTACTCCGCGAGCACGCGGTGACCGGTCACGTACGCGAGGGCCGTGTACGCGGCGGCGGCGATCGCAAACGTGCTGATCGCCAGGCCATCGAGGCCGTCGGTGAGATTCACCGAGTTCGACGCCGCAACGAGCACGAAGACGGTGAACGGCAAATACCACCAGCCAAGCTCTGGAATGAGGCGCTTGAAGAAGGGAAAGATGAGCCGTGTGTTGTAGAGCCCGTGCTGCCCCAGCACGAGCAGGACGACTCCGACCGTTGTCGCGATCAGAATCTGGTAGCCCATCTTATAGCGCGGCCGCAGCCCGTGGTGCGATTGATGTACGACTTTCATGTAGTCGTCGGCAAACCCGACGCCCCCGAACGCCGTCGTCGTCCCCATCGCGATCCACACGAAGACGTTGGTCAGGTCCGCCCACAGCAGCGTCGGCACGAGCGCCGCGGTCAGGATGAGCAGCCCGCCCATCGTCGGCGTCCCGGCTTTTGGGCGGTGCGTCATCGGCCCTTCCTGCCGGATCACCTGGCCGATTTGAAACTCGTGAAGCTTTCTGATCATCCACGGCCCGAGCGCCAAGCTGATGGCGAGCGCCGACAGACTCGCCGCCGCGGTCCGAAAGGTGATGTACCGCGTGACGTTCAGCACGGAGAGCTCCGTGTGGAACGGATACAGCAACTGGTACAGCATCAGGCGAACTCCGCTTTGAGCCGTTCCGCGACCGCATCGGTTCCGATACCGCGCGAGCCCTTCACGAGCACGAGATCGCCCGGTCCGATCACCTGCGCCGCCAGGTTTGCCGCCTCCTGGCTCGTCGCCACGTGACGCACGTGGTCGCGCGGCATGCCCGCCGCGACCGCCGCGTCGGCCATAGCCATCGCGGGCGCGCCGCCGACGGCTAGCAGCAGGTCGACGCGTGACGCGGCTGCCACGGCGCCCACCTCCTCGTGAAGCGCGACGGCACGATCGCCCAGCTCGAGCATCTCGCCGAGCACCGCCACCCGGCGCGACGCGCCCTCCGCCGTCCTGAGCACCTCGAGCGCACGGCGCATCGCCATCGGATTCGCGTTGTAGCTGTCGTCGATCACGGTGACGCCTTTTGGCAGCCGCACGATCTCCCCGCGGCGCGACGCGGGCCGGAGGCGTGCGGCTCGCTCCGTGATCGCATCGAGCGGAATGCCAAATTCGACAGCGACCGCTGTCGCCGCCAACACGTTGGCGAGATTCGCGCGGCCGACGAGCGGCGTTGTCAAATCCACGTCGCCTCGTGGCGTCGACACGCGAGCGCTCACCCCCTCGATCCCTCGATCGACGACGGCCGTCGCACCGACATCCGCGTCCCGATCGATCCCGAACGTCACCACGCGGCCCCGAAATGACGACGCCCTCGCCACGATGCGCTCGTCGTCGGCATTTGCGATGAGCACGGATGCGGCTGTGGCGCCCTCGAAGATCTCGGCTTTCGCGTCGGCAATCGCCTCGACCGACTCGAAGAAGCCGAGGTGAGCCTCACCCACGTTGGTCCAGACCCGAACCTCCGGTTGGGCAATGCGGACGAGCGTGCCAATTTCTCCTGCGTGGTTCATGCCCAGTTCGACAACCGCAATCTCCGGCCGCGTCGTCAATTCCATGAGCGACAGCGGCAGCCCGATGTGGTTGTTCCAGTTTCCGCGGTTGCGAATCACGCGATACCTTGCCGCCAAAAACTCTGCCGTCACTTCCTTCGTCGTGGTCTTTCCGGCGCTGCCGGTGATGGCCACGACCTTGGTGCCCGAGTCGATCCGTACGGCATGCGCCAGTGCCTGAAGCGCCGCCGTCGTGTCATCGACTTCGATGACGACGGCTTGTGTTCCGCCCGCCAGCGCGCGGCCGCGCCGACGCGGAACGACGAGCCCGGCGGCGCCGGCGCTAATCGCCGACTGCGCGAAATCTGCACCGTCGAGGCGCTCGCCCCGAATGCCGATGTACAGCTCGCCCGGCGCCAGCGTCCGCGTGTCAATCGACACGCCGGTGAACTCGCGCGTGTCGGCTCCGGCGACGATCGTCCCGACCATGGCCGTGGCCACCCAGTCCGCGGTCAGCCGAATCTCCGGCGTCTGCGGCACGGCCCTACGCGACGCCCGAATTGGTCCGGCGGCGGGCCAGCGCCTCGCGCGACACGGTGACATCGTCGAACGCTAGCGCGCGGTCGCCGATCACCTGATACTTCTCGTGCCCTTTGCCCGCGATGAGCACCAGATCGCCGGGCCGCGCGAGCTCGATCGCCTTTCCAATCGCCGTCAGACG
>QHWL01000081.1:2704-16766 GCA_003222555.1 Acidobacteriota bacterium
CCCGCTTCGTGTCGGGCGTGATGCCGCGCTGGATCTCGTCGATGATGCGCTGCGGATCCTCGCTGCGCGGGTTGTCCGACGTCACCACGATGACGTCGCTCAACCTGTCCGCGACGGCACCCATCAGCGGACGCTTCGCGCGATCGCGGTCGCCTCCGCAGCCGAACACCGTGATGAGGCGGCCCCGCGCCAGCGGGCGCGCCGTGTCCAGAAGGTTTCTCAAGGCGTCGTCGGTATGGGCGTAGTCGACGACGACCGTGACTTCGTCTTTGGGGCTCGACACGACCTGGAAGCGGCCCGGCACGCCGTCGAGCGCCGTCAATCCCCGTTCAATCGCGTCGAACGGCAACCCGAGTGCAGTCGCCGTCGAGACCGCCGCGAGAATGTTGTACACATTGGGCCGGCCGACGAGCTTCGACTCGACGTGTACCGTTCCCCGCGGAGTTCGGACGTCGAAGGTAAGGCCTTCGAGCGAAAACGACAACGGGCCCGGCGTGATGTCCGCCGGATGATTGATGGCGTAGGTCACGGGCCGGCCCACGATGTCGGTCAGCGCGGCCCCTCGGGGATCGTCGAGATTCACGAGGCTCGGCGCGTCGCGCGGCAACATCTCGAAGAGCCGCCGTTTCGCCTGGAAGTAGCCCTCCATGTCTTGGTGAAAATCGAGATGGTCGCGCGTGAGGTTGGTGAACACCGCGGCCGCAAACCTCGTCCCGTCCACGCGGCGCAGCGACAAAGCGTGCGATGACACTTCCATCGCGCACGCGCCGCAGCCTCGGTCGACCATCTCGCGAAGCAGCCCTTGCACATCTGGCGCTTCCGGCGTTGTGCGCGTCGCTTCGCGTACTTGGTCCCCGATCCGGTAGGCGACCGTCCCGACGACGCCGCAACGGATGCCGGCTGCCTCAAAGATCGACGCGACCAGATGCGCCGTCGTCGTTTTCCCATTCGTGCCGGTGATGCCCACCACCTGCATCTCAGCGCTCGGATGCTGATAGAACGCCGCCGCCAGCAGCGCCATCGCGAGCCGCGCGTCCCGGACGGTCGTCCACGGGAACGCGACGTCGGGCGGCGCCGGCTGTTCTGACACAATCGCGACAGCGCCGCGCTCAATCGCCTGTCCCGCAAACGACACGCCGTCGGCGCGCAGCCCTTTGAGCGCGATGAAGACGTGTCCGGATTTCACGGCGCGCGAGTCGTACGCGATGCCGGTGACGGCTCCCCCCGACGGCCGATCAACGCTGTCGGTCAACCCCTGCTCGTGCAGCACGCCGTGGAGTTCGGCCCAGTTCATGGTTGCGGTGCGCTCGAAGGATGCCGAGCCGGTGATCGCTCGAGCGTGACGCGGGACACGCCGCCGGCTTCGAGCGGCGCGCCCGCCGGCGGGTCCTGCGACACGACAAAACCGTCGCCTGAGATTCGCGCCGTGAGACCGACCGTCACTAGCTTGCGCATGGCTTCGCGCGCGCTCATCCCGCTCAGGTCGGGCATCGTCGGGGGAAGGCCATCGGCGACGAAACTGACGAAGGGCCCGGCGGTCTCAGGCGCTGCCGTCTGCCTCCCGGACGCCTCATCGCGACGCGCGACGATAACGGGCGGCGCCGGGTTCAGCGTCGGGCCGATGCCGAGATAGCGCAGCGTCGATTCCGCGATCCGTCGGAAGATCGGCGCCGCCACCGATCCCCCGAAAAAGGTTCCGGCGTGCGGCGAGTCGACAACCACGATGATCGCCACGGCGGGATCGCGAGAGGGAAGGAAGCCGACAAACGACGCGTTGTAGTCGGACTTCGAATAACGGCCGTTGACGAGCTTGGCGGCCGTGCCGGTCTTGCCCGCGATGGTGTAGCCGGGAATCTGGGCTTCCCTGGCCGTGCCGCGCTCGACCACGTCTTCCATGATCGCGGTGATCAGGGCGGCCGTGTCGCCACCAATCGTCCGTCGAACCACCCTCGGCTGAACCTGGTAGCGGCGATTGCCGTGATACACCGCACGAACCGCGCGAGGCTCGACCAGCTCGCCTTTATTGGCGACCGCGCTGACAGCGGTGACCATCTGCAACGGCGTGACCCCGACCTGATAGCCCATCGACACCGACGCCAGCGCGCTCTCGGTCCACTTGGTCGGATCCCAGACGATGCCGGGGCTCTCGCCGGGGAAGTCCGGCGAGACCGGGTGGCCGAAGCCGAACCGCTGGACGTACTGGCTGAGCCGCTCGGTTCCTACCAGGAACCCTATCTTGATGGCGCCGACATTGCTCGACTTCACGAGGACGTCGGTGAGCGACAGCCTGCCGTAATCGTGGGTGTCGCGAACGACGCGCGATCCGATGCGGATCTGGCCGGCTCTCACGTCGATCGGCGCGTCGACCGACAGCACTTTCTCTTCAATCGCGGCCGACGCGGTGACGACCTTGAAGGTCGAGCCCGGCTCGTACAAGTCCTGCACCGCCCGATTGCGGTGCTCAATTTCCTGCGACTCTCGGTAAGCGGCGTTCGGGTTGAACGTCGGTTCGTTCGCCATCGCGAGAATTTCGCCGGTGTGCGGGTCGACGATAATCGCGCTGCCCCCGGCCGCACGGTTCTGGGCGACGCCCGCATGAAGCTCCCGCTCGGCAATGTGTTGCAGGTACTCGTCGATCGTGAGCTCGACGCTCGATCCCGATGTCGGCGGCCGTTCGAAGCGGCTGAACGCGTGGCGCCGCGCATCGGTGTGGATGAGGACCGTGCCCGGTTTGCCGCGTATCTGCGCGTCGTAAGCATACTCGAGACCACTCAAGCCGACGTTGTCGATGCCGGCCCAGCCCAGAAGCTGCGCTGCCAGCTCCTTGTTCGGATAGAAGCGGCGGCTCTCTTTGATGAAGCCGACGGCGTCGAGGTTCAACGCGGCCACACGCTGCGCCTGGTCGGGCGGCACCTGCCGGCGCACGTACGCGAATGCGCGTGACTGACCGAGCCGCTCGGTCAGCGCCTGCCGCTCCCTCTGGGTGCAGTCGCCAAATGCAATGCAGAGCCTGCCGGCGGCCTCGCCGGCATTGCTGATTTCAGACGGGACGGCGTAAATCGAATCGGCGTCGACGCTCGTGGCGAGCACCCGGCCGTGTCGATCCAGGATGTCGCCGCGCTTGGCTGGCGCGACGATCGTCCGCATCTGCTGGCGAGCGGCGCGTGTGACCAGATCGGCATGTCGGTAGATCTGCAAGGAGAGGAGCCGCGCCTCGATGCCGCCCGCCCACACGCCGAGCAGTACCGCAGCGATGAGTGTGCGCCGCCTCAGGGTCGCGCGCCAGTCGTTCGCCGGCTCGCGCACTCGCGCAATCCGTGCGCCGCCTCGCGTCACGACTCGGCGGATTCGATCGATGGTCACGAGATCGGGGCCCATACGCGGGAGGTCACCGGAACGCGACGACCGATTTGGCCGGGGGATCGGCCGGCAGCACCCGTTCGATCACGATGGCGTCCTCTCGCGCGGGTGCGACGAGATGCAGCCGTTTGGTCGCCAGCGCTTCGATGCGCTTGGGCGACTTCAGCGTCTCGACCTCGAGGCGAAGCTGGCGCGTCAACTCCTCTTCGGCGGCCCGCTCGCGCTCCATCTGCTCGACCTTGTACCCGTGCCGCAGCAGCTCGAAGTGCTGCCACGCCGAGAACAGCAGGACGAGGACCAGAAAGCTGGCAATGCCTACCGACTTCCAGAGTTCGCGTTGGCGAGCTCGATCGATTTCGCGGACGATCGGATTGTTGCGAACGTCTTTTTTTATCGCGTATTCGAACGATTCCATCATTTCCCTATGCGCGTGGGGCCCCACCCCCACGCGCTAAAAGACCTCGCGCTCGAGCGTAGACTCTCGCGCTCGGGCCAAGGCGCCCCGCCCCACACACGCGCCAAAAGACCTCGCGCTCGAGCGTAGACTCTCGCGCTCGCGCCAAGGCGCCCCGCCCCACACACGCGCTAAAAGACCTCGCGCTCGAGCGTAGACTCTCGCGCTCCGGCGAAATGGCGCCCCGCCCCACGCGCATCGGCCACGCGCGCTGTGCTCGAGCGTAGACTCTCGCGCTCGCCTGAAGGGCTCTACGCTAGGCGCTCCGCCGCGCGGAGCTTCGCGCTTCGGGCCCGCGGGTTTCGCCGCAGTTCGTCGTCGCCGGCAACGACGGGCCGTTTCGTCAGAACCTTGACGGCCGCGTCGCGACTGTGCTCGAGCGCCCGAAACGTGTGCTTCACGATCCGATCTTCAAGCGAATGAAACGTGATCACAACCAGCCGGGCGCCGGCGCGGAGCCGCCGCGCGGCCGCTTCGAGGAATCGATCGAGGCCTTCGAGCTCGCGGTTCACCCAGATGCGCAAGGCCTGAAACGTCCGCGTGGCCGGGTCGATCCGCATGTAGCCGCGCCGCGGGATCGCCCTTCGCACGATCGACGCGAGGCGCCCCGTGGTATCGACTGGCGCCTCGCGCCGCGCGTCGACGAGGGCCCGCGCGATCCGGCGCGAGAACCGTTCCTCACCGTAGGCAAAAATCGCGTCGGCGAGTTCCCGCTCGGTCGAGCGGGCGACCAAATCGGCCGCCGTCTCGCCGCCGCCTCTGTCCATCCGCATGTCGAGCGGCTCGTCGCGCTGAAAGCTGAACCCGCGGCCTGGCGCATCGAACTGCAGCGACGACACGCCGAGATCGGCCAGCGCACCGTCGACGAGCGTCACCCCCCGCGCGTCGAGGACGGCGTCGATCGCGCGGTAATCGGCGTGAACGAGCTCGACGCGATCGCGCCAGGCCGCGAGCGCTTCCTTTGCGAGCGCCAGCGCCTCCTCGTCGCGATCGAGGCCGATGAGGCGCGTCGCGCCGCCGTCCAGGAGCGCGCGTGCATGGCCGCCGAGGCCGACCGTGCAGTCGACAAACAGCCCGCCGCGCTCCGGCTGCAGATGCTGCAACACCTCGGCGGCGAGCACGGGGATGTGGCCGTCCATCAAATGCCGAACTCCGACAGAGCGCGCGCGTCGTCGTCGGTGTACGGCTCGCGCTGCAGCTTGTTGAGGAACCGATCGTGATTCCACACATCGAGGCAGTTGTACTGGCCCACCACGTCCACGTCGCCGGCCATCGTCGCGGCGTCACGCAGGCGAACCGGGATGATGACGCGGCCCTGGGCGTCGAGCTCGGCGGCTTGTCCGAAGTAGTTCACGCGATCCAGATAGCGCAGCCTCGATGGATGCGTCGAAGGCATCGCGCCGAGCTTCTGTTCGATCTCGAGCCAGACAGGCAACGGATAGACGCGGACGTACTCGCCAGTAAGACTTGTCAGGAACAATTCGCGGCCGTACTTGCTCTCGAGCAGAGCGCGAAAAGTATTGGGGACCTTGAGTCGCCCTTTGTCATCGATGCGAGCCGGCGCGTTGCCCCTAAACACACCAAACCTCTTCTATCGCTCCATTTTTTTCCACAAAACTCCACACAAATGTTAAGAGACCCTCCAAGGCATGTCAACCGCAAAATCTAGTCGGTCAGCAAGTTAGACCAAATATTCGCTTTTTGATCGTTGTCTTGGTCGTTCGATAAAATGGGGCCCGCTGGCTCAAAAATCGCGCGTGCTACCATGCGGGGTTTACACCAATGCTTCGCGCTGCACTCATTGGCCTCGGGTCGAGCGGCAAAACGACACTGTTTCAATTGATGACGAGCGCCAAAGAGAGCGCCCGCGCCGCCCACGGCAAAGGTGAGGCCTTCATCGGGATTTCGAAGGTGCCCGACCCGCGCCTCGACCGGCTGACCGCGATGTACAACCCGCGAAAACGGGTGCCGGCGACCGTGGAATTCTCCGACCTCGCAGTACCCGCCGGGACGAGCGGCGCACAGGCCCTCGTCGACGTGGTGGCGTACAAGAACGCCGATGCGCTCGTCCATGTCCTCCGCGCGTTTCAGGACCCGGCGGTGCCTCATCCGTCCGGGTCGATCGACCCGGCGCGCGACGCCCAATCGATGGAAGACGAGCTGATCCTGGCCGACCTCGGTGTCGCCGAGCGGCGGTTGGAGCGTCTGGAGAAGGATCTCAAGAAAAGCCGATCGGCCGAGCTCGAACGCGAGCGCGACGTCGTCACGGTATGCCGTGCGGCGCTCGAAGAAGGTCGCCCTTTGCGCGCACTGGATCTCAAGGGCGACGATCTGAAGCAGCTCCGCGGTTTTCAGTTTCTTTCCGCCAAGCCACTCCTCATCGTGATCAACCTGGATGAAGCGCAACTGGCCGACGGGGCTGAAGGGGCGACCGAGATCGATCGGGCGGCGGGAGCGGCGGGCCTGACGCCGTTTCTGTCGCGCGCGGCGACCGCCGCCGTCGCGGTGTGCGCGAAGATCGAGCTGGAGATCGCGCAGCTCGACGCCGCCGACGCCGCCGCATTTCTGTCCGATCTGGGCCTGAAGGAATCGGGCCTCGACCGGGTGATCCGCGCCAGCTACGAGCTGCTCGGGTATATTTCGTTCTTCACGGTCGGCGACGACGAGTGCCGCGCGTGGTCGATTCCGCGGCACACGCCCGCACAGCTCGCCGCCGGCGAGATTCACAGCGACATCGCGCGGGGGTTCATTCGCGCGGAAGTGGTCGGCTACGATTCTCTGATCGCGCGCGGCTCGATGGCCGCGTGCCGCGATCGCGGTGAGGTCCGGCTCGAAGGCAAGGACTACATCGTGCAGGACGGCGACATTATCAACTTCCGCTTCGCCACGTGATTCGCACCATTGTCGTTTGTGAGGCCCAGGTGCCGTTCGTGCACGGCGGCGCGGAATTACACGTCCGCGGTCTGGTCGCCGAGCTGCGCCGTCACGGGTATCGCGCCGAACGCGTGTCGATGCCATTCAAGTGGTATCCGAAGGAAGCGCTTCTCGCCCATGCGGCTGCGTGGCGGATGGTCGACCTCTCGGAGAGCAACGGGGAGTCGATCGACCTCGTCATCGCGACGAAGTTTCCAACCTACTTCGTGCGCCATCCGAACAAGGTCACCTGGCTGTTCCATCAGTACCGGGCGATCTACGATCTGTGCGGCACCGTCTACAGCGAGTTCGATCAGACGGAACCGGACGTCCGCCTGCGCGACACCCTCATGCGCCTGGATCGCGAAATGCTCGGCGAATCGGCGCGCCTCTTCAGCAACGCCCGTAACACGGCGGCGCGGCTCGCCCGGTACAACGGTCTGACCGCCGAACCTCTGTACCATCCGCCGCCGCTGGCCGGTAAACTGAGAGCGGGACCGCTCGGCGACTACGTTTTGTCGGTCGGCCGGCTGGAAACGGTCAAGCGCGTCGATTTGATCGTCGGCGCGCTGGCGCACGCCGATCGCTCCGTGCGGCTCATCGTGGTCGGCGAGGGCCCGCTGCGGCGGCCGCTCGAAGAGCAGGCGGCGGACATTGGCGTCGCCGATCGCGTCACGTGGGCGGGCGGCGTCGACCAGCAACAGCTCGTCGATCTCTATGCCGGTGCGCTCGCCGTGGTCTTTCCGCCTTACGACGAAGATTACGGGTACATCACCCTCGAGGCCTTCCTTGCGCGGAAGCCGGTCGTCACGACGACCGACGCCGGGGGGCCGCTGGAATTTGTCGAAAATGCGGTGACGGGACTCGTGACCGATCCGCGCTCGGAAGCGCTTGGCGCCGCCATCTCGCGCCTCGCCGCCGATCGTCGCCTCGCCGCGTCGTTGGGCGACGCCGGGTACGATCGCGCGCGGTCGATCACCTGGGAGGGCGTCGTCGAACGTCTCGTCGCCGATCCGTGATGTCATGGACACCGTGTCGATCGTCATCCCCGCATTCAACGAAGGCGCGTCGATTGGTGCGGTCGTCTCCGAGCTCCTCGCGGCCGCGAGCTGGCACGAAGTCATCGTCGTCGACGATGGATCGGGCGACGACACGGGCGCCAACGCCACGGCGGCCGGCGCACGCGTGATTCGTCATCCGTACAACAAGGGCAACGGCGCGGCGGTCAAAACCGGCATCCGCTGCGCCACCGGCCGGTTCGTCCTGATCGTCGACGCCGACGGCCAGCACCGACCAAGCGATGCCGCTCGACTCGTCGCGCAGCTCGACGCCTACGATCTCGTGGTCGGCGCGAGGAGGAACGCTTCGCAAGCCACTCTGGCGCGCCGCGCCGGCAACGCGCTGTTGAACCGCATCGCCAGCTACCTCACCAGACAGAAGATTCCGGATCTGACGTCGGGATTTCGAGCCGCGCGACGGGAGTGCCTCGTCGAATTTCTGCACCTGCTGCCAAACGGCTTCTCCACTCCAACGACGACGACCCTGGCGTTCATGAAGGCCGGCTACAGCGTGCGCTTCGAGCCAATCGACGCCGGCCGGCGCCACGGATCGTCGAAGATCAAGTTTGGAACCGACGGCGCCCAGTTTTTTCTGATTCTCTTGAAAGTGATCACGATTTTCAGCCCGCTGCGCATCTTCCTGCCCCTGAGCCTGGTCGCGTTCGTGGCCGGCGGCGGCTATGCCCTTTGGACGATTCTCACGCAGTCGCACGTCACCAATTCGTCGGTGCTGTTGATTCTCCTGAGCGTCGTCATTTTCCTCGTGGGTCTGGTGTCCGAACAGATCTCGTCGCTGCGCTTCGAAGGGCCGCGTGGATGATGCCTCCGCTCGCATTGGTCGTCGTGCCGACGTTCAATGAGCGCGCGAACCTGCCGACCCTCGTCGCCGGCTTGATGCGGCATCCCAACGTCAAGGTGATGGTGGTCGACGATCAATCGCCGGACGGAACCGGCGAGGTCGCTGACGCTCTGGCGCGAGAGCATGTCGGCCGCGTCGAGGTCATGCATCGGACGGACCGCCGGGGCCTCGGACGGTCGTACATCGACGGCATCAGGAAGGCGATTCGCGAGCCTGTCGACGTCGTCTGTCAGATGGATGCCGACCTCTCCCACGATCCGGCGCGCCTGCCAGATCTGGTCGCCGCCACCGATCGCGCCGATGTGGTCATCGGCTCGCGGTACATTCCTGGAGGGCGAATCGTCAACTGGCCTCTGCGGCGTCGTGTGCTCAGCCGCTTCGCCAACGCCTACATCCGGATTGTGACGCGGCTGCGCGCTCGCGATTGCACCAGCGGCTACCGGTGCTGGCGCCGCGAGGCGCTCGCCGCGCTGCCCCTCGATCGCTTCATCTCGGACGGCTATTCGTTTCTGGTCGAGATGCTGTACGTGGCCTCTCGACGCGGCTGCCGCATCGGTGAAGTGCCGATCACCTTTGTCGAGCGCCGGCAGGGCGAATCGAAGCTTTCGCGCGCGGTGCTTCTCGAATCGGCGATCACGCCATGGCGGCTGATCGCCACGCGTGGAGCCGCCGAGGGCCGCGCCCGTTGACACCTTTCGTGCTATGGTTTTGGGGGCTTTTCTGATGTCCGCATCTCCCGCCGCGAAACCCGCGGGGCTGAGTGTCTTCTTTCCGGCGTACAACGACAGCGGCACCCTCGCGAGCATGGTGATCCGTGCCGTCCAGGCCGCGTCGGCGCTGACGCCGGACTACGAGGTGATCGTCGTCAACGACGGCAGCGCGGACGCGACCGCCGAGATCGCCGACGAGCTCGCCCGCACGTATCCGCGCGTGCGCGTGATTCATCATCCGACCAACCGCGGGTACGGCGGCGCGCTGCAGACGGGGTTCCGCGCCGCCGCCAAGGAGTTCATCTTCTACACGGACGGCGACGCACAGTACGACCCTGCCGAGCTCTCGGCGCTGTGGGCGAGCATGACGGCCGACGCGGACCTCGTCAACGGCTACAAGATCAGCCGGTCCGATCCGCTGCATCGGATCCTCATCGGCCGCCTCTATCATCACATTGTCTGCACGCTCTTCGGGCTGAAAATGCGCGACGTCGATTGCGATTTCAGGCTGATGCGCCGCGCGATCTTCGAGAGAATCGAGCTCGAAAAAACGAGCGGCGTCATCTGCCTGGAGATGATGAAGAAGGTCCAGGACGCCGGCTTTCGGATCGTCGAGGTGCCGGTGCACCACTACCATCGCGCGTACGGCAAGTCGCAGTTCTTCAACGTTCCCCGCATCGTCAAGACCGGCGTCGACGTCATGCGCTTGTGGTTCGCGCTCGTGATTCGCCGGCAGCATCGCCGGGCGCCCGCGTCCTCCGTCGTCACGCCGCGGCCGTGATTGTGGACTACCGCGAGTTCTACCGCGGCCGGAAGGTGATGATCACCGGCGGCCTCGGCTTCATCGGGAGCAATCTTGGACGGCAACTCGTCGACCTCGGCGCCGACGTGCTGCTCGTCGACTCGCTCATCCCCGATTACGGCGGCAATCTCTTCAACATCGACGGCATCGCCGATCGCGTGCACGTCAACGTCGCCGACATCCGCCAGCCGAGCACGATGAATTACCTCGTGCGCGACCGCGCGGTCATCTTCAACCTCGCGGGACAGGTCAGCCACATCGACAGTATGCGCGATCCCTATACGGATCTCGAGATCAACTGCCGCAGTCAGCTCACCGTGCTCGAGGCGTGCCGCAACAACAACACCGAAGTGAAAGTCGTGTTCGCCGGAACGCGTCAGGTGTACGGCCGGCCCGACTCGCTCCCGGTCGACGAAGGCCATCTCGTGCGGCCGACCGACGTCAACGGCGTCAACAAGGCGGCAGGTGAGTACTACCACCTGGTGTACAACAACGTGTTCGGCGTCCGCGCCTGCTCGCTGCGCCTCACCAACGTGTACGGCCCGCGCCAGCTGATCAAGCACAGTCGCCAGGGCTTCATCGGCTGGTTCATCCGCCTGGCGATCGAGGACAAGCCCATTCAGATCTTCGGCGACGGCTCGCAGCTCCGCGATTTCGTGTACGTCGACGATGCCGCCGACGCGTTTCTGCGGGCGGGCGCCAGCGACACCTGCAACGGTGAGGTGTTCAATGTCGGGGGCGACGAGCCCCTCAGCCATCGCGAGCTGACGACGCTGCTCGTCGAGGTCGCCGGCTCGGGGCGCGTGGAGTACGTCGAGTGGCCGCCGGAGAAAAAGGCGATCGATATCGGCAGCTTCTACGCCGATTCGGCGAAGTTCAAACGGACGACCGGCTGGTCCGCCACCGTCTCGGTCCGCGACGGCCTTCGACGGACGATCGCGTTCTACCGCCAGCACTTCGATCGGTACGTCGATGCGGCGGCTCGGCCGGCGGAACAGGTGTGACCATGCTCCGGATTCCCTTCGTGTCGCTCGCTCCCGCCGAGGACGCCGCGGCGACCCGAGCCGCGATCGATCGCGTCATCGCACGCGGCTGGTTCGTGCTGGGTCCGGAAGTCGACGGCTTCGAAACCGAGTTTGCCGCCGCAATGGGCGCGTCCTGCGCGGTCGGCGTGGGCAGCGGCACCGACGCGATCGCGCTCATTCTCCGCGCGCTTGGCATCGGCCCGGGCGACGAAGTGATTACGACGCCGCTGTCGGCGGCCTACACCGCGCTCGCCGTGATGACGACCGGCGCCCGGCCAGTGTTCGCCGACATCGATCCGACGCGGCTCACGATCGATCCTCAACAGATTGCGAGCGCGATCGGCCCCCGCACGCGGGCCATTCTCCCGGTGCATCTCTACGGGCAGGCGGCGGAGATGGCGTCGATCGAAGGCCTCGCATTCCGCCACAACCTCGCCGTCGTCGAAGACTGCTGTCAGGCGCATCTTGCGACCGCGGGCGGTCGTCCGGTCGGCACGATCGGCGTCGCCGGAGCCTTCAGTTTTTATCCCACGAAGAATCTCGGGGCCCTCGGCGACGGCGGCGCGGTCGTGACCAACGATCGCGCTCTCGCCGAGCGCATCAGGCGGCTGAGAAACGGCGGTCAAACCGACCGCTGTCACCATGTGGAAGTTGGCATCAACTCGCGTCTCGATGAGATGCAGGCGGCCATCCTTCGCGCGCGGCTGCCCCTACTGCGCGATCGCACGCGGCGCCGGCGGGTGCTCGCGGCGCGGTACCGTGCGGCCCTCTCCGGTGCGCCCGTCGACGTGCCGCCCGAGCTCGACGCCGGGCACGTCTATCATCTGTTCGTCGTCCGCGTTCCGAGTGTCGTACCTGGCGCCCGCCTTCCGCCGTCGCGTGAAGCGTCGGCAGACGGCCGGAGCCTTGGCGGCGGCGGTCAGCCATACCAGACGAGCCAGAAAACGGACCGCGACGCCAGATCCGAGTTGCAGGCGCATCTGGCGACGGACGGCGTCGAGACGCTCATCCACTACCCGATACCGATCCCGCGACAGCCGGCGTTCGCGGCGACCGACCCGGCGGAGTGCCCGGTGGCGTCGCACGTCTGCGACGAGATACTCTCCTTACCGCTTCATCCCGGCATGACTGACGACGACGTGGACCATGTCGCGGCTGCCATTTCCAGCGCCTGCGCACGGGCATGAAGAAGCGGCTGCGAGCGAGCGGCAGCCCTGAGCAGCTGCGCCGGGTGGGGCCCCGGCGCCGTGAAAAAATCGGGCCCCGCGAGCATCAAGAAGCGCCTGCGGCTAGCGCGAGGCGCCGGGGTCCCCAACGTGGCACCCACGTTGGGGTGGCCCGCCGGGGTCCCCAACGTGGCACCCACGTTGGGGTGGCCCGCCGGAGGGAAGCGGGGCTAGGCCGCGCCGCCGAGCGCGAGCGAACGACAGCCTTGAGCCCGAGCGAGCGCGAAGGGCGGGGTCCCCAGCGCGGCAGCCGCGCTGGGGTGCCAGGCGCGAGCGAGAGCGCCTGGGGGTGGGGCCCCAGGCGCCGCGAAGAAGGTCGAGCCCCGCGAGCATCAAGGAGGGACATCACGAGTGCGTGCGTTGATCACCGGCGGCGCCGGCTTCATCGGATCTTATCTTTCCGAGACCCTGCTCGACGAGGGCCACGAGGTGCTGGTTCTCGACAATCTGTCCACCGGCTCGATCGACAACATCGCGCACATCAAAGGGCGCCGGGGTTTCGAGTACTTCATCGACACGGTCAACAACGAGCCGTTGCTGGCCGAGCTGATAGACCGCAGCGATGTGGTCTTTCATCTCGCGGCGGCGGTCGGCGTCAAGCTCATCGTCGAACAGCCGGTATACACCATCGAGACCAACGTGCACGGCACCGAGGTGGTGCTCAAGCATGCGAACAAGAAGAAGAAGCTGGTCGTCATCGCCTCGACCTCAGAGGTGTATGGCAAGAGCGAAGACGTGCCGTTCCGCGAGGACTCCGATCTGGTGCTGGGACCGACGCGGAAGCACCGCTGGGCGTACGCCTGCAGCAAGGCAATCGACGAGTTCCTGGCGCTCGCGTACTGGAAAGAGCGCAAGCTGCCCGTCATCATCGTCCGGTTCTTCAATACTGTCGGGCCGCGTCAGACCGGCCAGTATGGGATGGTCATTCCAAATTTCGTGCGACAGGCGCTTGCGGGTGAGCCCATCACGGTGTTCGGCGATGGACAGCAATCGCGCTCTTTCACGCACGTCTCCGACGTCGTCTGGGCATTGCTGAAGCTCGTCGACGAGCCAAGGGCGATCGGCGAAGTGATCAATATCGGCAATAAGCAGGAAACCACGATCCTCAAGCTCGCCGAGCGTGTCCGCGAGCTCAGCAGCTCGAAATCGCCAATCAAAATGGTTCCCTACGATGAAGCGTACGAATCGGGGTTTGAGGACATGCCCCGCCGGGTCCCCGACCTCACGAAGGTCACCGCCATGATTGGATACGAGACGAAGAAGACCCTCGACGACATCCTCGTGCAAGTGATCGACCATTTCCGGAGGAAATAGGTCCAAACGGTGCGGTTCGTCCGAATCGCGGTTCTTGGCCGGACGGCGGGCGGCGCGTATACTGGAAGGAGTTCGGGCTACCGCCGTTTTCACAACCCTGCAGTGGCGCAGGGCCTTCAGGCCTGCGAACGCGGGGTCAAAGCCCCGCGTCACGCTCGTGAAACGACGCTGAAGCTGGAAGCTACGAAGAAGTCCAAAAATGACTGTTTTCAAGACCCTGGCGCTTGCGGGTGTGGCGTGGCTCACGGCGGGTTCCACCGCGTTCGCCGAGGTTCAACTGATCATCCGGAACGGTCAGGTGTCGCTCGTCGCGAAAGACGCGACGGTTCGACAGATCCTCA
>QHWL01000360.1 GCA_003222555.1 Acidobacteriota bacterium
AATAGGCGACCACGTACTCTTCTCCCTCGTACTCAAACACGCTAGCCGGCGCGTTCAGGCCCGCGCCTGTCTGGAATTCCCACAGGCGTTTGCCGGTCGCAGCGTTCAGCGCTGTCAGCCGTCCGTCGTTCCTTCCAACGAAGACGAGGCCGCCTGCCGTGGTGACCGAGCCGCTGTAGCACGAGTCCTTCCACCTCTGTCGCCACACAAGACGATTGGTCTTCATGTCGAGTGCTGCGAAGATCCCTGAGGCCGGGATGGGAGCGCCGCCAAAAGCGCTTCCCAGATAGCGCTTGCCTTCTGGCGTGATCTGTTCGTCATCCTCGCCGCCCTTGAACAAATTCGCGGCGTCGGTGGCGCACACATAGAAGTAGTTCGTGGCGGGATCGTAGGAGCTGGGCGGCCAGTTTGCCCCGCCCCTCGCGCCTGGCTTGGCGACGAGTGCTTCTTTCCAGAACGGAGTGAAGGTGCGTCCCTGGTTCACGAGCGGGAAGTCTTCGGGTGCGATGTCCACCTGCTGCGGCACGAAGGCGTCTCCGCGCGGAATAGGCTGGGTTGCCGACGTACGCTGCCGCGGCTCCTGCGGAACCGGTTTTTCATCGATTCCGATCAGCGGTTTCCCGTTTGTGCGGTCGACGATATACACCCAGCCCGCCTTGTTCGCCTCGGCGGCCGCCTTTCGGACTTGCCCGTTGATTCTCACATCGAAGAGGATGACCGGGTTGGAACCATCGTAATCCCAGAGATCGTGGTGAATCTGCTGAAAATGCCACCGATACTTTCCAGTTTGCGCGTCTATGGCCACCATGGAAGTGGCGAAGAGATTATCTCCAGGCCTGATTCGTCCGTTGAAGTCGGGTCCGGGATTGCCCGTCGTAAAGTAAATCAGGCCCAGCTCCGGATCCACGGCCGGCGTTTGCCACACCGTGCCTCCGCCGTGCAGCCACGCTTCATTGTCCTGCGGCCAAGTGTCGTGACCAATTTCCCCCGGGCCAGGAATCGTGTAGAACGTCCAGACCAGGTTTCCATTTTTCGCGTCGTAGGCCTTCACCCGGCCCCGCGTGCCGTTCTCGGCGCCGGCAAAGCCGACGATGATCATTCCGTTGTAGTAGAGCGGAGCGGCTGTAATCGTGTAGCCATTCTGCCAGCGCTCGGCTTGAATGGACCAAACGGGTTCGCCCGATTTCTGATCCAGTGCCACGAGCCGGCCGTCCAACTGTCCCACATACACCTTGCCTTCGCCCAATGCAACGCCCCGGCTCGTCCAGCCGCAGCAGACCGTGGTGATGGTGTCGTCAAGACTCGCCTGGTGTTTCCACAGGATCTTGCCCGTCTTCACGCTCGTGGCGAAGACGTCGTCAGCGCCTGTTACGACATAAATCACGCCTTCATGGACGATAGGCTGGGCTTCGCCGGAATACTTGGGCTTGGCTCCCGAACCGTCCAAGCGCGCTCGCCACACCGCCTTTAAGTTGGCCACGGTCTCGCGATTAATCTGCGTAAGAGGCGAGTAGTTCTGGTTGAAGAGGTTGCCTCCACTCTTGAGCCAGCCACTGGTAGGAGGGGCCGTCAATTCTTTGCCTGAGAAGGCCGAGCTCGCCACGATGGCGGAATCAGCGCGGGTTTCTCTGAGGGCCTGCGTGTTCGACGTCTGGGACTCCTGTCGAGGGGCTCCCAACAGCAGCGGATGAAGAACGGAGCCTCCCAGCAAAAGAACCAGTGCGGCAATCAAGGAGCGAAGAGCACGGAGGTCGCCCGCCGAAGTCATAAGATACCCCTCCATTCGGCCGTGGTGGTTACTACCGCGCCGAGGTAGACGTTGCCGTGCTTCCTAGCTTGATCGGCTGGACGAGCGCGCCGTTACCGGCCGCGTCCCACGCCGCGAAGCGCACCCACTTTTTCCCGGTGGCGTCGAACGGGATCTGGAAATGATGCCGGCCGAACGCCGGTAGATCGCTCGTCGAGATGATCTGACGGTCTGTGTGCTGTCCGTCACCCCAGACAACCTCCACGAAATCCAGCGGGAACGTCCATTCAACATCAGCGACAATCGTCCGCTTGTTGCCACTTCCCCCTACCGTGTAAGAGGGAATTAACACCTCACCGGAAGAGACGAAGTAGTCTCCGCGCATCAGCGTCGTGATGACAGCGCTCGCATCATCGGGCGCCGGCAGCGTGTCGAGCTTGATGTAACTGATCGGTGCGCTCGAGTAAATTTCATCCCCGGGCGCCTGCGTCTGAACCTCTGAGATGGCGAGAAGATACTTGGGCGGCGCCGGCAGATCGGCGTACCAGTTGCTCAAATCATCCAGCAGGGTCAGGCAACGATACTCGCACAGCCGCCGCTCCGATCGATCGACGCCCATGCCCCATCGGAAGCCGATGCCCTGGAAGTGCGGGTCCTTGAAAAACGCCTTGTCTTTGAATCCGTCCGGGTAGCCCGCGTTGTTCTTCGTGCGCGGATGCGGCATCGACATCATGACGTCTTCGCGCTTCACCATTTCCATCAGGTCGTCGGGGCTGCCGATATGGTAGACGCTGCCGTACGGAGGGATGGCGTCCACCAGAGCTTGCCCGGCCGGACGCCCGTACAGCCAATACACGGGATGGGAGAACAGCAGGTCGGTATGACCGCCCAAGACGCTGCCGTAGAACTCCTGATCCGGCATGACGAGGAAATCCTTGTCCGAATGGCGGCGCGCACCGTCGATCTCGAACTGCCGCTGCTTGAGCACATCGGCAGCAGCGCGATTGCGGGCACCGCCGCCCACGCCGACGTTGTCGACCGGGCTCACGATGTTGATGCCGAGCGCTCTCAACGCCTGAAGATCCACAATTTCCGTGTCGGCGCTGCCGGCCTGCATCAGCCGCAGTCCAAAGTTCATGTGATAGTGATGGCTCATCACCTGGTAGCCGGCGAGCGGTTTGTAATGATCGCCATGCGTGAAGGCGAGCGCGCCGTCCCGTGTCGGTTCGGCCGGCTCCACGCTGACGTAGTAGAACACCGGCATGTGCTGCCAGGTGCCCGGCCGCGCGCTGTAGAGCGCGAAATTGCCCTTGATATTCGGGGTCTCTTCGTTCTCCGCGTGTCGAATGCCGAATGAGAACGACGTGTCGCTGTCTTTGCGATACCAGTTGTAGCCGAGGTTTTGGTCGCTTTCGCGCGCCCAGAAGAAATTGTGGGGTGGCGGGAACGCTGCAATGGAACCGGCCTTGCCGCGCTCCGCGATCACGAGACGGTTGCTCGTCTTCAGCGGCGCTTCACGTTCGTTCCTCGCGCCGCCAAACAAGTATTCTTGCTGCGTGTTGGTCGGATCTCTCCAAACGATGCGCGAACCCTGCTCGATGGCCAGACCTTTGAGACCCGCGTCGTACTTGTAGGCCACCGAGTTCTGGTCGGTTTTCGCGATCGCCTCCTGCCGAATCAAGTTGGAACCCTTGTAGATGGTGAATTCGAGCTGGCCCGACGAGAAGACGCCCATCGTCAGGCCGGGAAAGTTCACCGAAAGACGCGTCCCGTCGGTTTTGACCAGGCAGCCCTGCGCTTGATAGGAGGACGTTCCCCGGTGCACCTCTTCGGGTTTCCGCGGCAGACCGATGGTTCTCCCC
>QHWL01000361.1 GCA_003222555.1 Acidobacteriota bacterium
GGTCGACCTCTTCGTGGTACGTCCGCTCGTAGTTGGAGGGATTGTCGCGATTCTTGAACAGGTAGTCGAACGGCGCGACCACCCCGACGCTGACGATGTTGTTGTGGAGCGGGATGTACCAGAACCATCCGTTCCGGCTCGCCGTCTGCAGCACCAGGGTCGCGCCCTCGTCGCGGCCGGTGTCGCGATAAGCGCCTTCCCAATAAGTCCAGATGGCCCCTTTATTGAGCAGCGGATCCCAGACCCGGAGCCTGAGGCGATTCTGAATGAGGCCGTTCTGGCCGCTGGCGTCCACGACGACTTTCGCGGGAACCTCGCGCACCGAGCCGCCCTTGTCCCGGATCGTGACGCCGACCGCGCGGTCCCCGTCAAACAGCACGTCGGTGACGCGAACGCCCTCATGAGCGCTCACCCCGTGCTCCCGCGCGTTCTCGAGCAGCATCTGATCGAACTCGCTGCGCACGACCTGCCAGGTTTGCGAGCATTGTCCCAGAAATAGAACGGCGCCGACAGCTTGCCGCTTGCGTTGACGAACTGGACGCTGTACTTCTTGACGAAATGGCTCCGCTGCATTTTCGGCAGCATGTCGAGGCGCTTCAGCACCCAGTACGTCTCCGGGATCAGCGATTCGCCGATGTGAAAGCGCGGAAACGTCTCACGCTCGAAGAGCTCGACACGATACCCCTGCTCCGCGATCAGCGTGGACACGGTCGATCCCGCCGGGCCACCGCCGATCACCACGACATCCGGGCTTCCGGGACTCATATGACTGCTCCAGAAAGACGACGTTGAACGCAGAGCTCGCAGAGCACGCCGAGAAATTCTCGGGACATCAAATGCAACCACGAAAGCACGAAGACGCGAAGAAGATCCATTTTATCTTTCGTCTTTTCGTGTTTTCGTGTCTTCGTGGTTGCATTTGTCATGTGGGTCCCTGCGTTGATCGTCCTCAGGTTTCCACGACGAACCGCCGGGCCTTCATCTCGAAGCGGGGCAAGGTGCCCGGCGCGACGACGTGAATCGGCACGGTGAGCGCCATCGCCTCGCGAAGATGCTCCGTCAGCCTGGCGACCACCGCCCGCGCGTCCACCACCGACGGAGCCAGTTCAACTTCGAGCGACAGTGTACGCAGCGCGGCGCTCTGAGACACCGTCGATCGGAACTCGGCCACCTCCGGGAATCGGAGCACGACCGATTCGATGCCCGACGGATACACGTTGACGCCGCGGATGTTGATCATGTCATCGGTCCGCGCGATGATGCCGCCCTCGAACCGCCTCAGCGTTCGCCCGCACGGGCACGCGTCGGAGCGCGGCACGACGAGGTCGCCGGTTCGATACCTGATGACCGGGCTGGCCGCGCGGCCGAGATTGGTGATGACCAGCTCGCCCGGATCGCCATCGGCGACCGCCTCGAGCGTTACAGGGTCGAGCACTTCGCCGATGAACTGGCTTTCGTTGAGATGGAGGAATCCGCGCGCTTCCCAGCATTCAAAGCTCACCGGTCCAACCTCGGTGAGGCCGTGATGATCGATGACGCGCGCCCCCCAGCTCTTTTCGATGCGCGCGCGCGTCGAAGGGATGCTGCCGCCCGGTTCTCCGGCCACAATGATGACGCGGACGCCGCTCTCCGACAAGGGACGCCGCCCATTCCGCTCCTGTTCGGCCACTTCGGCCAGCCGCAGCGCGTAGGTCGGCGTGCAGCAGACGGTCGTCGGCTCGACGGCGTCGATCATGGCAAGACGTTGCTGGCTCGACATCCCGCCGGCGGGGATCGAGTGCGCGCCGAGCTGACACGCGGCGTCGAACGCCGTCCAGAACCCGAGAAACGGCCCGAACGAAAAGCCAAACAAGATCCGATCGGCCGGGCCGACCCGCGCCCCGCGGTACACCGCCTTCCAGCATTCGAGCATCCACTGCCAGCTCTCGTTGGTGTCGATCCATCTGAGCGGCCGTCCGGTCGTCGACGACGTGTGGTTGTACCGCGTATAGCGCGAAATGTCCTCGGTCAGCACCGTGCCCCAGGGCGGATTCGCCGCCTGGTCGGCCAGCAGCTCAGCCCTCGTCGTCAGCGGCAGCTTGGGAAGGTCGCCCGGCAAATCGAGCGTATCGATGTCCCCGGGCCGGATGCCGGCGGCATCGAGCTTGCGCGTGTAGAAGGGATTGCGGCCATAGATGTCTCGCAGCAGCTTCACGAGCCGGCGCGCCTGCTGTGCGACAAGTGTGTGACGATCGGCACGCTCCGCCGGCGGGATCGGAACCTCTGTCATGGCGCTCAGGGGTCGGCGCCGGGCGCCACCTGAAAGCGCCCGGCGATTTCCGGCGGGATGGTGGCGGATCGCATCGGCTCGTTCGGCCGCGTGCGCACGCAGGCGACGGTATGCGTGCCGGTGGCGATCTTGGTCTCGCCGCGAACGAGCTCGGATGTGTAGCGGATCGTCTTCTGGGTGATCGCCGATATGCGGATCCACACCTCGAATTCCTGCTCGAAGAAAAGCGCGCCGTGAAAATCGCACGATGCCGCGACCCGCGGCCAGTGGAGATCGCTGCCGGGCTGCGCGACGCTCAGGCCGGCTTCGCGCCAGAGCGCGTGCTCGGCTTCTTCCATGTAGCGGAAATACCAACTGAAGTGCACGATGCCCGCCGCATCGGTTTCGTAGAACTGGACGCGACGTTTATGTCGATACTCGCTGAACAAGGCAGCCGCTCCTCGGGTCGGGCATCAAATTCTACCGTCCGCCTGAAGGCGAACACCACGTACGTAGCGTCGGATACGTAGTGTCCGGCTTCGGCCGGACCCACAACGGACGCTATGTGTAGCGAATCTCCCTATGTTGTGGCAGGAAGAAACGTGGAAGCAGCACGTCGACGCGAAGGAGTGCCTGCCGCGAGATCGAAACCACCTCGTCGCTTTTTTCCGTCAGATAGCCTTCGACCGCCAGCGACTGGAACTGGTCGCCGAAACGGTCGAGGATGTTCACGCGGTATTTGTCGGTGAAGTACTTGGGCCGGACGGTCCCTTTTTTGAACTGCAGCACGAGCTCGCGAATGAGCCGCTCTTCGTTGGTCGGGCGATACGCGCGGTTGAGCGGGATGTCGCCGCCCTCGATCGCCGCGCTGTAGGTTTCCCACGTGTCGAAGTTCTGCATGTGGACGCCGTTGATGTGCCCGAACGAGGCGACGCCAAGCCCCGCCAGGTCGGCCCCCTGCCAGAGCTTGTCGCGGTAGACGAACCGGGCCCGCGCCCGATCCTTCACCGCGGTGTACGCGCTGCCCACGTGATAGCCGGCGCGCTCGAGCGCTTCAAACCCTTCCTGCACCCAGCGGCGCTTGGTCGACCAGCTCGCGACCGGCTCGGCAAACAGCTGCGTGCCTTTCAACAGATCTTTGCTGATGGTCGTGTTGAACGGCAGCTCCATCTGATAGATGGTGACGCTGTCGGCGTCGAGCTCCAGCGTCTTCTGGACCGACCGCCGCCAGTTTTCGTCGGTTTCACCGAGCATGCCGGCAATCAGGTCGATGTTGATCTGCGGGAAGTCGAGCGATCGCGCGTACCGGTAAGCCTGGCCGATCTCGGGCGAGCGATGCGCCCGCCCGTTCAATTCGAGAATCCGGTCGTCGAAGTTTTCGACCCCGAGGCTGAGGCGCGTGACGCCCATGCGCCGGATTGCGGCCAGCTTGGCTTCGGTGAGCGTTCCCGGCTCGCACTCGAACGTGATCTCTTCCGCGTGGTTCCACGGGGCGACGGCCGTCAGCCGGCGCACGAGCCCCTCGAGCTGTTGCGTTGAGAGGAACGACGGCGTGCCGCCCCCGAAGTAGACGAAGTTCAGCGGCCGGCCCGCGATGGCCGGCATACGTCCGTAAAACTCCCATTCGCGCGCCAGCAGATCGAGATACTGACCGACCTCCTGGGAGTTCTTGTCGGTGTACACGCGGAAATAGCAGAAGTGGCACCGCTTCCGGCAGAACGGGACGTGCAGGTACAGACCGAGCGGAACGGCCGGGTCTCCGGCTCGATGAAGCGCCGGCCGTGCGTCGCGGGCAACCGCCTCCTGCGACCAAACGGAGAAGGGCGGATATGTGGCGACGAAGTAGCTGCCGACATCGGTCTGGTCGGCTACGGCCGAGCGGGAATTATCGGTCATTTGGTCTTTGGCCGGGATGAACCTGGCACAGCGGGCGTGTGCCATCGGGCCCGGGTTTCAACTATAGCAAGGACGTGTGACAGGAGGCTACTTGGGAGTCCTTCGGGCTTGCTGGCGGGTAACAATCGCCATTTTCACGACGGCTTATCACGAAGGCACGAAAATCCACGGAGATCACGAAGTGTTTTTGGTTTTTGGCC
>QHWL01000362.1 GCA_003222555.1 Acidobacteriota bacterium
AGAACGCCGCCAGGACGGCAGTGTAGCGCCTCGATCCCGACTTCGGGCTCGGGCGTCAGCTGGAACTGATCGAGCTTCCCCTTATCGGCGGCTCGCTGACGCGACGTGATCCGCTCCGACACCACAAACACGGCGAAGAAGCCGCCGGTAAACAAGAGCCCGGAGATCGTAGCCGTCTGCTTGGTGAACAGGTTGATGACGGCGGCGGCAAACAGGCAGATCGCGATCAGCGCGACACCGATCGGCACCTCGCGCCCTCCCACGCGCACATTGAAGGGCACCTTCCACCCTCGCGGAATGTCGGGCAGCTTGTAGCGCAGCACGAGCACCGCCAGCGCATTGAACGCAAAACTCCAGACGACGCCGAACGCGTAGGCCTCGCCGAGCACGATGACGTCACCGCGGCTGACCACGATGGTCACAAGCTGCAGCAGAGCGATGAGGTTGATCAAGCGGTACGTCGTGCCGAACCGCTTGTGTGGCTTGCGGAACCAGTCGGTGAGCACGCCGTCTTCCGACACGCGGTTCAGGACGCCGTTCGATCCGACGATCGCGGTGTTGACGGCGCCGGCGAGCATCAGGAACCCGACCACCACGACGACGGCCTGAAAGACCAGCCGCAGTGACACGGGCCCGACGACGTGCATCGCCAGACCAGAAATGAGGTTGTTGTAGTACTGGGGGCGGACCGAGTCGGGGATGATCGCGACCGCGAAGAAGCTGACAAGCGCGGTGAAGATGAGGCTGTAGACGAAGATCAGGATGCCGGCGCGCTGCAGGTTCTTCACCTTGGGGTGCTCGATTTCGCGATACACCTGGGCCAGCGACTCCTCGCCGCTCATCGCGAGAATGGAATGGCCGAAGCCGATCAGGATCGCTACGGCGGTGAAGGTCGGCCATACGGTGCCCTTCAGCCAGCCGAGTGCGTCGCCGGAGAACTTGAGGTGCACTGGTATCGGCGGCGGCGGCAGCGCGCCGCCCCGACGCATGAGTGTCAGGCTGCACCACGCAATCATGATGACGACCATCACCGTCGTCACCTGCATGATGCGGAGGGCGTCGTCGCTCGATTCGTGGATGCCGCGCGTGTTTCGCCACCAGAAGTAACCGGTGATGAGGATGGCGATCAGCGCGGCCGTCGTGCCCTCCGGGAGCCGTGCGACGACGTGGCCGCGCGCCAGCAGCTCGTTCATCAACCCGACAATGTAGCTCCCCGCCGACACGCCGCTAATCGGCCCGGTCAGCACATAGTCGAACAGCAGCGCCGACACCGACAGCTTCGCGAGGGTGCCGCCCATGGCCTCCTTGACCACCCGGTAGACCCCGCCGCGAACGAACATCGCGGAGCTCTCGATGTAGAGCGCGCGGACGGCGTAGGAAAAGATCATCACGCCGAGAATGAACCACGGCGCAGCCTTCCCCACTGCCTGCTCGACGATGCCGCCGACATAAAAGGCGGTCGATCCCAGATCGGCGAGCACGATTGCGGCGGCGCGCCAGAACGAGATGAACGAAAGAAGGATGGTGGTGGCGACGACAACGCGGACGCGTCCGTCGCGAATGAGTGGCGTGGTTTCCACAGCCGCTTCCGTAAAACGCCGGCGGGGTTAGCTGACGGGCTCGGACTCGGAAGTGTCCTATGGCGCGGCGCGCCAATACGCCCCGGTTGCTCTGGTTCCCCCGTGTCTCTGCGAGTGGCGCAGGACTTAGGCCACTTACGAACATACGCCTCACCTGGGCATAAAGCAACCATATGGCTGTGAACACAAGTACGTAGTGTCCGCCTTCAGAGTCTGTGAACAAATCACGTTCAACGCAGAGGCCGCCGAGACCGCAGAGAAGAAATCCTTAGGGATTTCTCCGCGTGCTCTGCGAGCTCTGCGTTCAAACGTCGTATTTTTTTACAGGCTCTTCAGGCGGACCTTGCCGGACACTACGTACGACCGGAAGCCTCAGCGGCCCTTGCGTGGTCTCTTCTTCTCCGCCCGGCGGCGGACCTGGAGCCGGATGGGAGTGCCGATGAATCCGAAGCTCTCGCGAAGCTGGTTGACGAGGAAGCGCTGGTAGGAGAAATGAAACGTCGTGGCGACATTGGTGAAGAAGACGAACGAAGGGGGTGCGACGCCAATCTGCGCAGCATACATGATACGCACGTGCTTGCGGCCGGGGCTGACCGGCGGGTTTGCGGACGTGATGGCTTCGATGAACTTGTTGAGGACCGGCGTCGGAATGCGCTTGCGCCTGGTCTCGGCGATCTTGTCGATTGTCTCGATCACCTTCGGCGCCCGTTCTCCGGTGAGCGCCGAGATGTGCAGAATCGGCGCGTAATCGAGGAATCTCATCCCGTGGCGGAGATTGTCGTCGAAAGTCTTCGAGAAATTGACGTCCTGACTCTTCACGAGGTCCCACTTGTTCGCGATGATCACGATGCCGCGGCCCGCGCGGTCGGCCTCGCCGCCGATCGCCGCGTCCTGATCGGTCGCCCCCGCGCTCGCGTCGATGACGAGTGCCACGACATCGGCGTCAAAGATCGCTTTTTTCGCGCCGGCGACGCTCACCATCTCCACCTTACCGCCGCTCGACACGCGTCCCGGCCGGCGCATCCCGGCCGTGTCGACAATGCGGAAGCGGCGCCGGTGCCACAGCAGCACCGTGTCGATCGCATCGCGCGTCGTCCCCGGCATCTCGCTGACGAGGACGCGCTCTTCGTGCAGCAATCGGTTGACCAGAGACGACTTCCCCACATTGGGGCGGCCGACAATGGCGACCGCGGTCTCGTCCGGGGCTGAGGGCTGACGGTCCGAGGCTGAGGCCTGCGGATCAAGTTCTTCGCTTGCCGGGCCCGAGGCCCCGTCCTGCAGTCTCGACCCTCCAATCTGTTTGACGACTTCGTCCAGTAGCTCGGCGACCCCCGTCCCGTGTTCAGCGGAGATCTCGATAACGGGCTCGAAGCCGAGCTGATAGAACTCCAGCAGCGAGTCGCGGGCGCGTTTGTCGTCGGTTTTGTTGATCGCCAGCAGCACGGGAAGTCCCGTTTCACGCAACTCGCGGGCGATGGTTTCGTCGCCAGACGCAAGTCCCACGCGTCCGTCGACCACCATCACCAGCAGATCGGCCCCGACAATCGCACGCTGCCCTTGACGCACGACGAGCTCGTGCAGCGGATCCTCGCTCGCACCGAACAGGCCTCCCGTGTCGAATAACTGAAACGACGAGCCGCGCCAGACGGCCGGCCGCGCAAGCCAATCGCGCGTCGTTCCGGCGATGGGGGCGACGATGGCACGACGCGAGCCGGTGATACGGTTGAAAAGCGTCGATTTGCCCACGTTTGGGCGCCCGACGAGCACAACAGACGGGGTTTTGGGTGGCATCGGTGTAAAAGGTAAGTAACTTAGCCTCAGCCTTGACAGCGTAAGTGTCAGTATCTATAGTAGTTACCAGCCATCAGGAGACCCTAAGCATGATCAAGGTCGACATCGTCAACGAAGTGTCGAAAATCGCCGACATCACCAAAGTCAAAGCTGAGGTGGCAGTCGATGCGGTGTTCGACGCGATGCGAACCTCCATGCAGCGCGGCGAGCGGATCGAGCTGCGCGGGTTCGGGGTCTTTCAAGTAAAGCCGCGCAAGCGTGGCATTGGGCGCAACCCTCGTACCGGCAAAGAAGTGCGCATCCCCCCCGGGCGGACGATTCGCTTCAAACCCGGTAAAGATCTGCAGAATATCGGGTAGCCTGCAGGTCGAAAGACCTGGGTGACAACGTCCCTTGGATCCCGCTTCACTCGACGAACCCCTTTCGACTCCCGGCACGCCGGGCGATAACGGCAACGGTCTGCGGACCCAGCCGCCGTTTGTCTGGCGGTCGCGACCCAAGTTCCAGGACCGCGTGTGGAAGCACGTCCTGCTGCTGGCCCTGACTATCGCGACGACAACCCTGGCAGGCGTCGGGCACTACCTTTCGTTCCAATCGGACTTCGTCGGCCGCGCCCTGACGATGTCGCCGGCCATGGTGCTGCGGGGCCTGTGGTACAGCGGCACGATCCTGGCGATCCTGGGCTGTCACGAGCTCGGTCACTATTTTGCCTGCCGTTATTATGATGTTGACGCGTCTCTGCCGTTTTTTATTCCGGTCCCGTTCCTGCTGACCGGCACGATGGGAGCGTTCATCCGGATTCGCGAGCCGATTCGCACGAAACCGATGCTCTTCGACATCGGCATTGCGGGCCCAATTGCCGGGTTCGCCGTCGCTGTGCCCGCCCTGTTCATCGGGATGGCCATGTCGAGAGTCGG
>QHWL01000082.1:0-18098 GCA_003222555.1 Acidobacteriota bacterium
AGGTCTTGTTTGAGTCCGCTAGTCAGCAGAAAGATGATCGAAAAGATCATCGTCGTCGCCCCCACCACGGCCGTGCCGATGAGCACGGGCTTCGCCGTGGCCTTGAACGTATTGCCGGCGCCGTCGTTCTCCTCGAGAAGGTCCTTGGCCCGCTCGAAACGCACGTCGAATCCATACTCCCGTTTGAGCGATTCCTTGATGCCCGGGATGTGCTCGATGATCGACAGCTCGAACACCGACTGAGCGTTGTCGGTGACGGGACCGTACGAGTCGACCGCGATCGTCACAGGACCCATGCCGAGGAACACGAACGCGACCAATCCGAACGCAAACACGGACGGGGCGAGCATGAGATCGCCGATGCACCTGCTCACGTAGTACGCAGTCCCCATCAGCGCGACGATGCTCAAGCCGAGCCAGTAGGCGCTGAAGTTGCCGGCCACGAAGCCCGACAGGATGTTGAGCGAGGCGCCTCCCTCACGCGATGAACTCACCACTTCCTTGACGTGGCCCGACTCGGTCGACGTGAACACCTTCACGAGCTCGGGGATGATGGCGCCCGCCAGCGTGCCGCAGGTGATGACGGTGGACAGCTTCCACCACAGCGAACCGTCGCCTAGATTAGGAACGAGCAGGTAGGACACCACGTAAGTCGCGACGACCGAGACAATCGACGTCAGCCACACCAGCGAGGTGAGCGGCGCCTCGAAATTCATCTTGTCCACCGTGCTAAAGCGTGCCTTGGCGAGGCTTTCGTTGATGAAATAGGACAACCCGCTGGCGACGATCATCATGATGCGCATGACGAAGATCCAGACGAGCAGCTGCACCTGAACGCGCTCGGTCGGTACAGCCAGGACAATGAACGTGATCAGCGCGACCCCGGTGACGCCGTAGGTCTCGAACCCATCGGCGCTGGGCCCCACCGAGTCGCCCGCGTTGTCGCCCGTGCAGTCGGCAATGACCCCCGGGTTCCGCGCATCGTCTTCCTTGATGTTGAAGACGATCTTCATCAGGTCCGAGCCGATGTCGGCGATCTTGGTGAAGATGCCGCCGGCGATGCGGAGGGCGGCCGCACCGAGCGACTCGCCGATGGCGAACCCGATGAAGCAGGCGCCAGCCAGCGTGCGGGGAATGAAGAGAAGGATGCACAGCATCATGAACAGCTCGACGCTGATGAGCATCATGCCGACGCTCATGCCCGAGCGCAGCGGAATCGCGTAGATGGGGAACGGCTTGCCGCGCAGGCTGGCGAAGGCGGCGCGCGAGTTCGCGAAGGTGTTCACGCGGATGCCGAACCACGCCACGCCGTAGCTGCCGCCGATGCCGATGAGGCTGAAGATCAGGATGATGACGACCCTGATCGGCTCATAGTGTTCGAGCACGCCGAAGTAGAACACCATGATCACGCCGATAAAGCATTCCAGGATCAGAATGAACTTGCCCTGCGTGACGAGATAGGTCTTGCAGGTCTCGTAAATCAGATCCGAAACCTCCAGCATCGAGGCGTGCACCGGGAGGGCTTTGAGCTGGGTGAACGTCATGAGCCCGAACAGCAGCCCCAGCCCGCACACCAGCAGTCCGGCCATCAGCAGCGAGCGGCCGTTGATGCCGCGGAAATCGACGGTCGACAGATCGGGCAGAACCAGGTTCGCCTCGCCGCCGCCTTGCTGCTCCACAGCGGGCTGCAACTGACTCTCGGCCGCGCTGGCCCACGCGGGCCGCTCCGTCGCCGTGAGGGCGGCCAGGAGCAAGATCGTGACGATCAGCCGCCCCACAACGTTGTTCACGCTCGTCTCACCTTTCACAAAGTCCGGCTCACGCAGGACACTCCGAGATCGGCCCTAAAAGCTCTACCACGGAGATCACGGAACACGAACGGAGGTCACCGTTGAATAAAAGGCCGTGCCCTCTGTAGCCCTCCGTGTTTTCCGTGGTAGCGCCGCAGGCACAGACAGATCTGATCGATTACGGCGACGACACAAAACGCCGGATTATACACGGAAGTCCTTTACACGGTCGTCGCCCCTCCAGCCGCGCAGCCGCGGAGGCAGGGCCATGCCGCCGGTCAAGAAGACACGAATGCCCTCTTCGACCGAAACGTCGGGGAAGGTGGCGCGTTCGCGCTCGCAGATGACGATGTCGCCCAAGTACAGATGGTTGGTCGGCACATAGACGGCCAGGAACGGCTCGGGCCCCTGGCCGCGGTCGATGGTGAACTCGCGCGTGAGGAACCCGAGCGCCAACCCGCGCTTGGGGTCCTCGATCAGCACGACCCGCTTGAAGCCGAATTCGTTGTCGGGGGAGAAGGCGAAGACGAGTTGCTTCACCGGCGCATAGATCGTGCGAAACACGGGCACTCGCAGCAAATAGCTCTCGGCGCGGCCCAGCAGGCGTCGGCCGAAGACGTTGGTCGCCAACGCGCCGACGAGCACAATCGCCACTGCCGTCGACAGCGTGCCGAGCCCCGGAATCCGGCGTCCGAGCAGTTGATCGTAGAACGGCGTGGTCAGCCCGTCGACGATGCCGAAGATCCAAACGAATGCGGCGACACTGAGAAACAGCGGCACCGTCACGAAGAACCCCGCGATGAAGTAACGGCGCAGCCGCTGCATCTAAATGCACGAATGCAAAAATGCTCGAATGCAAAAATGCTCGAACCTACACATGCACATGCACGAACGCATTCGTGCATTCGTGCATTCGTGCATTCCTGCATTCTCCTGCATTCGTGCGTTGTCAGGGATCAACGGAACATCCATACCACCACCGCGCCGGCCAACGCCAACCGGTACCAGGCGAACAGGTCCAGCGAGTGATTCGCGAAGTAGCGGATGCAGAATCTGACCGCCACGTAGCCGACAATCGCCGAGCTCACGATGCCAATCACGAACAGGATCGCCATATCGGCGTCGAGGCCGGCCTTCAACACCTTCACCCCTTCGCTGGCCGCCGCGGCCAGAATCGCCGGTATCGCGAGCAGGAAGATGAAGCGCGCCGCGTCCCTCCGCCGGAGGCCCATGAAAAGCGCGACGGCGATCGTCACACCCGAGCGAGACACGCCCGGAATGAGCGCGACGGCTTGCGCGCAGCCGAGCCAGAACGCTTCGGCCATCGTGAGGCTCCGGTCCGAACGGGTCTTGGTGCCGGCGCGCTCGGCGATGAAGAAGACGATGGCGCCGAGGGCGAGCGCAATGGCGGCCACCAGCGGCACTCGCATGTGCTCTTCGATCTCGGTGTTGAACAGCAGGCCGACGACGACAGCGGGGATCGTGCCGACGACGAGCAGCCAGGCGAGCCGCGCGCCCTGGTTTTCTTCGTCACCGCCGGATCCCAACCCTGTTTCCGGGGCATTTCGTACGACTGCCCCGGGATTGAAGACTCGCGGCAGCGACCGGATCATCTGCTCGACCTCGGGGCGGAAGTAGATGAGCACGGCGATGAGCGTACCGACGTGGCAGGCGACGTCGAAAGACAGGCCGAAGCGGCCGGCATCGATGCCGAAGAACGTTCGCGCGAGGATGAGATGCGCCGAACTCGACACTGGCAGAAACTCGGTCAGCCCCTGGACGACGCCGAGCACGGCTGCTTGGAGGGTGGCGGGCATCGTTGTCGGCTCACCAGAGCGCGAGACTCCACGCGCGAGCGCAGCGCCTGCGGCTCGGACGAGCGGGCCCCGCGAGAACACGAAACGTCTTCAGCGCGTGGGGCCGGCCCCCAGGGCGCCGGCAGCTAAGATGCGCGCGCTTTCCTTTGAGGCTTGGATCGGCGCGTGGGCTGCTGCGGTGCGACGACGGTCGTGGCGGGTGCGTGCGCAGCGGCTCGTGTCGGACCGCTGCCGCGCCAGAAGCTCACGATCGCCGCGGCGATGAAGACGCTGGAGTAGGTGCCGGTGATAATGCCGACCACCATCGTGAACGCGAAGCCGTGCAGCACTTCGCCGCCGAAAAAGAAGAGGGCGAGCGCCGTGAGCAGCGCCGTGCCCGATGTGATCACCGTCCGTCCCAACGTCTGGTTGACCGAGATGTTGATCACCTGGTTCAGCGAATCGCGCCGCATGGACCTCAGATTTTCGCGAATCCGGTCGAAGATGACGATGGTGTCGTTGGTCGAATAGCCGGTCATCGTGAGAATCGCCGCAACCACGTTCAGCGACATGTCGTAGCGGAAGAACGCCAGGAACGCGAGCGTGATCAACAGATCGTGAATCGTCGCGATGACGGCGCCGACGCCGAAGCTGAACTGAAAGCGAAACGCCAGATACAGAAGGATGCCGATGAGCGACAACACCGTCGCCTGCAGCCCTTTGCTGCGCAGCTCCCGGCCGACGGCCGGGCCGACGATTTCAGTACCGGACCTCTTGAAGGTGCCCACGGTGCCTTGCTTGAGCGCATTCTCGACAGCGTCCGCGGTCGTACTGAGCGACGCCCCCGACTCGGCGCCGACCTGCGGGACGCGAATCATCACCTCGCGCCGTGAGGCGTCGCCGTAAGTCTGAACGATGACGCTCTGACCGCCGCCCGGAAACGACTTGTCGAGGGCGGCCCGCACCTGCTGAACCGAGGTCGGTTGATCGAACTGCAAGATGAGCACGGTGCCGCCGGCGAACTCGACGCCTTGCGGAATGCCCTTGGTGACGATCGTGGCGATTCCGGCGATGATGATCAGCCAGGAGAGCGCCAGGGCGTGCCAGCGCCAGCGCAGGAAGTCGTAATTGGGCTTGTTGAAAATATGCATGGCTAGATTGAAAGCGTCGCGACCTGGTGGCGCCTTGCGAGCGCCAGCTCGAACAGGGTCTTCGACACGAAGATCGAGGTGAACAGGTTTGAGATCAAGCCGAAGAACAGCGTCACGGCGAACCCGCGAATCGGCCCGGTGCCGAACTGGAACAGAAACGCCGCCGAGATGAGCGCCGAGACGTGCGTGTCGACGAGCGTCCAGAACACGCGGCTGAACCCCGCGTTGATCGCGGCGCGCACGCCGCGCTGCGCCTCGAGCTCTTCCTTGATGCGCTCGAAAATGAGCACGTTCGAGTCCACACCGATCCCCATGGTGAGCACGAAGCCCGCGATGCCCGGCAGCGTCATCACGGCGCCGATATACGCCATCAGCCCGAGCAGGATGATGAGGTTGAAGATGAGCGCCACGACCGCGTTCACACCGGACAACCTGTAGTAGACGAGCATGAAGCTGACGACGAGCAGCAGGCCGACGACCGAGGCGAGGACGCCCGAGCGGATCGAATCGGCTCCCAGGCTCGGCCCGATCGTGCGCTCCTGCAGATATGTGAGCGACGCCGGCAGCGCGCCCGACCGCAGGATGAGCGACAGGTTCTGCACTTCTTCCTGGGTGAAGCTGCCGGTGATGCGGCCGTCCGTGGTGATGCGCGAGTCGATCCGGGGCGCCGACTGCACGCGGCCGTCGAGAATGATGGCGAGCTGCCGGCCGATGTTCTCGCTGGTGACCTTGCCGAACTTGCGTCCGCCTTCCGAGTTGAGCGTGAAGCTGACGGCCGCCTGATTGTTTTCGTCGAGCGACGGCCTGGCATTGCGCAAATCGCGGCCGGTCACCGCCGCCGCTTTTCGCACCAAGTAGTACACGGTGCCGGCCGCTTCGCCTGCAGTGCCGGTCGCGCCCGGGACGATTTCCATGCCGGCCGGCACCTGCCCGTTCTGCTGCAGAGCTTCCGCGGTCGGGGACGGCCCCTGTTCGACGATTTTCAACTCGAGCAACCCGGTCGACCGGATAATCTCCTTCGCGCGCTCGACGTCGGTGACGCCCGGCAGCTGAACCAGAATCTCGTCGCCGCCCTCACCCTGCTGCGCGATGTCGGGCTCGGTGACGCCGAGCTCGTTCACGCGACGCTCGATGGTCTGTCTCGCCTGCACCACCGAGTCGTCGCGAAGGTTGACCACGATGTTGGGCTTCATCGTGAACGTGTAAGTACCGTTGGTGCCCGCGCTCCGATCGAAGTTGGCCTGGACTTCGATGGCGGCCTGTCGGAACGCGGCGTCCTGGGCCGGCGGCACCCCCTCGACACGGAAATGGGTCGAGTCGGGTGACGTCACGGTCACCCCGGTAATCCCGCGCTTGGTCAGCTCCTCGCGCAGCCGCTCCATCTCCGTCTCGGTTTCGATCCGGAGCGCATCGTCGGTCTGCACCCGCAGGACGAGGTGCACGCCGCCCTTGAGATCGAGTCCCAGCTTCAACTGCTTGTCCATCAGCCAGCCCGGTGAATGGACGCCGTAGTGCGCGGCGACGATCGGGTAGACACCCACGCTCCCGAACACCACGAAGACGGCGAGAATAGTGATGACTTTCCAGCGTAGATTGCTTGGCATAGCTTATTGACTCACCGGCTCCACGACGGGTGCCTGCCCTTGAATGCCGCCAACGGCCGCCCTCGAGACCTCGATGCGCACCTTGTCGGCAATCTGGAGCTGGACGCTCTGCTCGCCGAGCCGCGTAATCTGTCCGTAGATTCCGCCGGTCGTGATCACACGATCGCCGACTTTGAGACTATCGAGAAATTCCTGCACCTTCTGCTGCTTCCGCTTCATCGGCAGCAGGATGATGAAATAAAAGATTGCGAGAACCAGGGCGAACGGTACGAGCTGCAGCCACGCGCTCCCGCCCTCGGGCGCGGCGCCCATCGCCCACACAGAACCAACATCCCGGATCGTCATGAATCATGCGGTTGGCGGGACAAGCTGTGATGGAACGCTCGTCTGAAACTTTCAAACCGCCTGAACATTATAGCGTCCTTAATCCTGCGCAGAGTGTCAAGGTAAAAGTTGAGGTTATGCAGCGTGTTAAGGGTCGAAGCGTTGATTTCCTTTGCCAGGAAAAGGTGGCGCAGATACGCGCGCGAGAAGGTGCGGCAGGTGTAACACGCGCACGCCGGATCGAGCGGGCGATCGTCCTCGGCGTATTGGGCATTCTTGATATTGATGCGGCCCTCGCTCGTGAACAGCTGCCCGTTTCGGGCATTCCGCGTTGGGAGGACGCAGTCGAACAAGTCTATCCCGCGTGCGACCGACTCGGCGAGGTCTGCCGGTGTTCCGGTGCCCATCAAATAACGGGGCCGCTCTTCGGGAAGCGACAGTGTCGTGTGGTCGACGATGTCGTACATGACATCGGTCGGTTCGCCGACGCTGAGCCCGCCGATCGCGTACGCCTCGAAGCCGAGCGCGACGGTCTGGTGCGCGCTCTCTTCTCTCAGCTTTGGATACACGCCTCCCTGCACGATCCCGAATTGCGCCTGCTCCGGATTGGTGACGGCGACCCCGTCGACGCCGCCAGCCCGCAGCTGGAGCAGGCGCTCACGGCCACGTTTTGCCCATCGCAGCGTTCGCTCCATCGACGCGCGCGCTGTCGCGGCATCAGAGGGATGCGCGAGACACTCGTCGAGCACCATCGCGACGTCCGATCCCAGCCGCGATTGAATGTCGGTGGCCTTTTCCGGCGTCAGCAGATGCGCCGACCCATCGAGATGCGACTGGAAGCGGGCGCCCTCTTCCTCGATCGTGCGCCGCGCGGCGAGGCTGAACACCTGATAGCCGCCGCTATCGGTCAGGATCGGGCGCGGCCACCCGATGAAACGGTGCAGGCCGCCGCGCCGTGCGATGAGATCGTCGCCGGGCCGCAGATAGAGGTGATAGGTGTTGCTGAGCAGGATCTCCGCGCCGAGCCCTTCGAGATCGCGATGAGTGAGCCCTTTCACCGCGCCTTGGGTGCCGACCGGCATGAACGCCGGCGTCTCGACGCTTCCATGCGGAGTTGTCATCACGCCACGCCGCGCGCGGCCGTCCGTGTAAGTGACGCGGAAATCGAACCGGGTATCTGACATCGTGGGAACGTATCAGTTTACAATCGCAATGCTCCATCACTTACACTCGCACATGCTCTACCACGGAGGTCACCGATACGAACAGAGGTCACGGATTAAAACCTTTAACAAGCTTTCCGTGTCCTCCGTTCGTTTCCGTGTCCTCCGTGGTAGAGCTTGAGTGGTAGCGCTTTGAGTGAGTAGCGCCTTGAACGGACCAACGTGAAAAAAATCCGCGTCGGCGTGATCTACGGCGGCCGTTCCGGCGAGCACGAGGTGTCGCTCGCCTCGGCGGCGGCGGTGTTCCAAAACCTGGATCCGCAACGCTACGATCCGATCGCCATCCGCATCGAGAAGGACGGCCGCTGGACGCTGGCCGACCACCCCCCGAGGCTTGTGTCGGCGGCCAGCGTCATCGAGGCGGCGGCCAACACCCGGCCGGTCGAGACCGGACGCGAAGCGCACCTGGTCGCCCACCCCGGCATCGAAACAGTCCTGACGATCGACCGCACGGACCGCCACCATGAGGTCGTTTCCGGTCTCGCCCTCGACGTCGTGTTTCCGGTGCTGCACGGCCCCTACGGCGAAGACGGCACCGTTCAAGGTTTGCTCGAGCTCGCCAACGTGCCGTACGTCGGCGCGGGCGTCCTCGCGTCGGCCGTCGGCATGGACAAGGCGACGATGAAGCTCGTGTTCGCAGCCTGCGGGCTGCCGATTTGCGATTACGAGGTCGTTCTCAAGCGCGACTGGCAGCGCGACGAGCGCCGAACGATGCACACGATCGTCACGCGGCTGGGCTTTCCGGTGTTCGTGAAGCCGGCGAACCTGGGATCGAGCGTCGGCATTTCGAAAGCCAGGCACGCCGCCCAACTGCGGACGGCGATCACGTTGGCCGCCGAGTTCGACCGCAAGATCGTGATTGAAGCCGCCGTGCCGAAGGCGCGCGAGATCGAGTGCGCCGTCGTCGGCAACGACGAGCCCGAGGCCTCGATGCCGGGCGAGATTATCACCTCGCGCGAATTCTACGACTACCAAGCCAAGTACCTCGACGAAGGATCGCGGTCGGTGATTCCGGCGCCCCTCACCGATGCACAGACGCAAGAAATTCGAACGCTGGCGGTCGCCGCCTTCAAGGCGGTCGACTGCGCCGGCATGGCGCGCGTCGACTTTCTGCTCGAGGGCGAGAGCGGTGTGCTGTACGTCAACGAGCTGAACACGATTCCCGGATTCACGACGATCAGCATGTATTCGAAGATGTGGGAAGCGAGCGGCCTGCCCTACCCCGCGCTCATCGATCGGCTCATCGCGCTCGCCCTCGAACGGCACGCCCAAAAACAGCAGCTCCGGACCAGTATGTGAACGTTCATCACGAAGACGCGAAGGACACGAAGAACCTCTTGTACAAGGGATTCCTTCGTGTGTCTTCGCGATCTTCGTGCCTTCGCGATGTACTACGGCGTTGGGAGCCCCGGATGCGCGCGTGGGCCGCAGGCGCTTTCGCTGTGGCAATCCTCTTTGCGTCGTCGGCCGGGGCGGCGCTCACCGAAGGCGGCCGGCTCAGGGCCGTCTACGACACGATCCTTGACGCGCAATTCGATCGCGTCGATGCGCAGCTGAAGCAGACCTGTCCGCCCGCTCCGGGAGAGGCCTGCCAGACGCTCGGCGTGGTCGCGCTGTGGTGGCAGATTCTCATCAATCCCGAAAGCCGTCTGCTCGATCGGCGTTTCGCAGATGCGGCCGCGGCGGCTATCTTGGCCAACACCCGGTGGACCAGCCGCGAGCCACAACGCGCAGAAGCCTGGTTCTATTTGGCTGGGTCGTATGCGCCACTGGTGCAGTGGCACGTGCTCCGACGCGAGCGGCTCACGGCCGCGCGCGAGGGAAGCCAGATCAAGACCGCGCTCGAGCGAGCGCTGCAGCTCGATCCGGCGCTGAACGATGCGTATTTCGGCATCGGCCTCTACCATTACTACGCCGACGTGGCCCCGGCGGCGGCGAAGTTCCTGCGGTGGCTGCTGCTACTGCCTGGCGGCGACCGCGTGAAGGGACTCCAGGAGATGCTCCAGGCTCGCGAGCGCGGCGAGCTGCTCAGAGGAGAGGCCGACTATCAGCTGCATCTGGTGTATTTGTGGTACGAGCAGAAGCCGCGGCAGGCGCTCGATTTGCTCGAAATACTCGAGGCGCGCTATCCCTCGAACCCGCTCTTTCTCCAGCGCATCGCCGAAGTCGAGAGCGAATACTTTCAGGATCACCCGGCGAGCGCCGCCGGGTGGCAAACCCTGCTCGATCGCGCGCGCGGCGGCCGCGTGTGGGACGCCCCGCTGGCCGAGGTGCGCGCACGGCTGGGGCTCGCCTCCGAGCTCGACGCGATGTATGAAAGCGACCGCGCGATCGAAGAGTTGAAAAGAGTCGTCGAACTGAAGCCAATCGCACCGTTCGCCGCACGCACCCAGCTGCAGCTGGGCACGGCGTACGATCGACTGGGGCAACGCGATCTCGCCGCGGCCGCTTACGTGACCGCGGTGGCGCTCGCGTCCGATGACGACCCGCTCCGGATTCGCGAGCGCGCCCGCTCGGGCCTGCGGCAGAGGCCCGACGTGCGTGTCGCCGAGGCCTACCGCCTGTCGCTCGACGGCTGGCGCGCGCTGGAGCGCGGTGCACACGAGGACGCCCGGCGCCTCCTGACGCGCGCCGTGATGCTCGCCCCCGAAGACTCGGTCGCTCGCTATCGCTATGCTCGCGCGCTCGAAGCGGACGGCGATCGCGCCAACGCGCGCGCGCAACTCGAAAAAGTGATCGCCGCGCGCCCGATTCCTCCCGCAGTCGTGCTCGCCGACGCGTATGTGGCCTACGCGCAGCTGCTCGAGCGCGCCGGTGAACGCGCGCGCGCGATCACGATGTATCGTGAGGCCGCCCGACTCGTCGGAGGTGTTCCCCGCGCGCGCGATCAGGCGAAGCGTGCGCTCGAACGACTGTCGACGAGTTCAACTTTTTTTGACTTTTTTTTCAGATTGTGCTTGACATCGTGCGCGTCCCGCCCGTAATCTACCTGTGGTATGAGGGTGGTCAACTTAGGCTACCCCTAGTGAGGTTGCCAGCTTCAAGAGGCAAGCGTAACCTCGCCCTTCCGCAATCCAACGGAAGGTGCCGCGAAGCGACGGGCGCCGGCGCCGGGTGAGCGTGCCAGGCGGCAGCCACTGAAGCGGCGACGTGAGCGCTCTCGCAAGCAAACCCACATGAAGGGGGGGATAACAGACAATGGCGAAGAAAGCCAAGGGCGGGAAGAAGAAGGCCGGCAAGAAACGGTAAGCTGACCTCGCCCGTCAAAAAAAGGGGGCGGCTGTCGCCCCCTTTTCCACGTACGCCTGCCGATGCGCGCGTCTTTCATCACGAAGACTTTCATCACGAAGACACGAAGCTCACGAAGGTACACGAAAACCTAAGGCTTTTTGTCTTTCTTCGTGACCGTCGTGGCTTCGTGATAAACGTTTCGGGCCCGCCATCACGATCGGCTTCACGGGCTGCCCTGAGTCGATTGCGCTCCGTCCCAGATTCTGACGCGACGGATCACGTCCCATTGCTCAATCTTGTCGACGATGTCCATCCCGGCGATGACTCGCCCGAACACCGTGTACTTCGCATCGAGATGCGGCTGTGGTAAGTGCGTGATGAAGAACTGGCTGCCGCCGGTGTCGGCCCAGTCGAGCGCCATGCCAACGGCACCGCGGAGAAACGGGCGCTCGCTCAGCTCGTCGCGAATCGCATACCCGGGTCCTCCCTCGCCGTCGCCGCGGGGATCTCCGCCCTGCACGACGAAGCCTGGCACCACGCGGTGGATAGGCAGGCCGTCGAAAAAACCTTTACGTGCGAGCGTCGTGAAATTCTCGACCGTCAGCGGCGCGTCGACGACTGCCAGCTCGATTTGGATGGTGCCGCGGTCGGTATCGATGTACACCTGCGTCGATACAGGCGGGTTCGTCAGTCGCGGCGCCTCGTAGGCGTCGACCGGCAGCTGCGACGGCGCGGGCCGAATCTGCGCGTCGACATCGTTGGCAGGGTCGAGCTGCTTCAAGAGCGCGGCAGCGCGGACACGCACGGCCCAGTCCTTGTCGGCGAGCGCCTCTTTGAGCACCGGCGTCGCCGCGGCGGCGCCGTATCTGGCGAGCGCGGCGAGGGCCGCCGCACGCGCGAGGTAGGTGGCATCGCGCTGGCCGAATCGGTAGGCGTCGGCGAGGGCCTGCCCACCATTGGCCGGCTTCAGCTCTCCCATGCCGTTCGCCGCAGCTACGCGCACTACGGGATCCTCGGCCTTGAGCCGATCGAGGATAACCGTGGCGGCGTTGGGTGAGCGGAGCTTTACCAGCGACGCCAGCACCGCGGGGAAGACGCGCTGATCGCTGTCATTGAGCATCGTCGTCAACCGAGGGAGGCCGATTTCGGGCGTCAACGTGCCAAGTACCGACGCGAGCGCGGCGCGCACCGTCCAGTTCGAATCGGGGTCGATACCGGACAGCACCGTCACGAACTCTTCGGGATCCTGCGCGGCTGTGGAGCCGAGCGCCGCGGCGCGAATCGACGGCTTGGGGTCCGACAGCAGGTCCAGCAACACCTCGTTGACGGCGGGGACTGCATGAAGCCCGCCGAGAGCGGTCACCGCCTCGAGCCGCACGTGCGGTTCCGCATCGGCGGCCGCGACGATCTTCAGCAGCGGCGCGGCGGCTGCCGCGTCGCCGATGCGCCCGAGCGCACGGATCGCTTCGATGGTCACCGTGCGGTCTCCCGCGGTGAGGAGCGGCAGCAGAACGGGCAGCGCCGTGCGGTCGGCCAGGAGGCCGAGCCCTTTCACCGCAAACGCGCGCGTGTAGGGCTGCGCGTCCTTCGCAAGCGTGAGCAGGGCGTTCAGTGCGCGCTTGTCCTCGAGGCGCTGCAACGCGAACGCGACCGGCCACCACCGAACGCGCGGCTGCCCCGAAGCGTCGAGCACGGCGGCGGCGAGCTGATCGTAGGCCTTCAGCCGGACGAGCGCGTGCACGCCGAGTCGAAACGCAGACGCCGGCGTGTCGCGCCGGGCATCCTCGTCCTCTCCCGGCTGCCCGACGGCGCCTCCCTGAACGATCTGCGCGACCATCCGCCCGATCGGCTCGGCGGCGGCCTGATCACCGATTAGGCCAAGCGCCTCGGCGGCACTTCCCTGCACGAGCGGCGACTCGTCGGAGAGCGCCCTGACCAGAGGATCGCGGGCCGTCTTGTCGCCGAGTAGACCGAGCGCGAACGCCGCCATCTGCCGGACTTCCGGATCGGAGTCACCGAGCACCGCCACCAGGGGCTGCACGCCGTCGCGCAGCCCCACGCGTCCAACGGCCAGCGCGGCCCGCCGCCGCACGCGCGCCTCATTGTCGGACAGCAGCCTGATCAAATCGGGAGGCGGCGGGGACGGCGCGACGACCGGCGCATTCTGGCCGGGCACCGCCGCAACAGGTGTTGGTGGATCGGCCGGCGGCGCTTGATCGCGCAGCACCCGTTGGTTCTCCAGCCTCAAGATCGCCGCCGCCTTCTGCTCGAAGGACAGCGCCGGCGGAATCGGAACAATAACCGGCGCCGGCGGGGGAGCGCTCGCGCACGCGGAAGCGGCGAGCGCCAGCGCCAGCGCAACAGTCGTGCGAATCATCGACGGGCGACGCTCGTCGCGATCGATCTTCACTTCGCGAATGATATCATCGGCGCGCTTGCGGTTCCGCCACATCGTGATCGAAGGGCCCATCGGCGCGGGAAAAACCGCGCTCGCCGAGCGGCTCGGCACGCGCCTCGATGCGACCGTCGTCCTCGAGGAAGGAGAGAATCCGTTCCTAGCCGATTTCTACGCCGACCGGCCGGGCGCCGCGCTGCAGGCCCAGCTGTTCTATCTGCTGAACCGGCATCGCCAGCAGACCTCCCTACGGCAAGCCGATCTGTTCAGCCAGACCACGATCTGCGATTACCTGTTCGACAAGGATAAGATCTTCGCTTACCTCAACCTTGACGACAACGAGCTGTTCATCTATCAGCGACTCTACGATCTGCTCGCGCGCGAGGTGCCGCCGCCCGATCTCGTGTTATATCTGCAGGCGCCGACCGACGTGCTGCTCCGGCGGCTGCGTCAACGGCACGCCGATCCCGACGCGGCGGCTTTCGAGCCCGACTCCGAGTACCTGCGGGAGCTGAACGAGGCGTACCACCATTTCTTTTTTCATTACAACGCGACGCCGCTGCTCGTCGTAGAAACCTCACAGTTCGATTCGGAGGGAAGCGAGGAAGCGCTCGACGATTTGGTCAAACAAATCCGCGGCATGGGGCCGGGGAAGCGGTACTACGTGCCGCGAACGAAATAGCCCTTGGTCGTGAGTCCGCCTTCAGAGCTTGTGAACAAATCACGTTAAACGCAGAGACCGCGGAGAGCCGCAGAGAAGAAATGCCCAAGGATTTCTCAGCGTGCTCTGCGAGCTCTGCGTTCAACGTCGCATTTTTTCACAGGCTCTTCAGGCGGACCGTGGTTCAAAAAGGCCCGCACGCCGATCGCCCCGACCGAGGTGAAAGCCAGCCGGGTGCCCGAAGGGCTGTGGATCAAATGTCCTGGCTGCTCGCAGATCATCTACAACAAAGATCTCGCGACGAACTTGAACGTCTGCCCGAAGTGCGCCCACCATTTGCGCGTCAACGCGGCCGATCGACTCCGCATGCTGTTCGATGGCGGATCGTGGACGGAATACGACAAAGGGCTCGTGTCCATGGATCCGCTGGCGTTCAACGACACCAAGCCCTACAAAGCACGTCTGAAGGCGAGCACCGACGCGACGGGACTGAAGGACGCGGTCATCGTCGGCTCCGGCTCCATCGACGGCATTCAGACGATCGTCGCCGCCATGGAATACGAATTCATCGGCGGCAGCATGGGTGTGGTCGTCGGCGAGAAAATCACGCGCGGAATCGAGCGGGCGATCGACGAGCGGTGGCCGGTCGTCATCGTGTGCTGCTCGGGCGGCGCGCGGATGATGGAAGGTGCGCTCTCGCTGATGCAGATGGCGAAAATCTGCGGGGCCCTGGCGCAGCTCGATCGCGCGCGGCTGCCCTACATTTCGGTGCTCACCGATCCGACGACCGGCGGCGTGACGGCGAGCTTCGCCATGCTCGGCGATCTGAACATCGCGGAGCCCAAGGCGCTCATCGGCTTCGCCGGACCGCGAGTCATCGAGCAGACGATCCGTCAGAAGCTGCCTGAGGGCTTTCAGCGCAGCGAGTTCCTGCTCCAAAAAGGCATGCTGGACCTCGTCATCGATCGCCGCGAGATGAAGGCCGTCATCGCCAACGCCCTGCGTTTCATGGGCGCCTCGCAGACCGATACCGCGGCGGCGGCCATCGCCCCGACGGCGGTCGCCGCGGCCGGCCGACCCGCGCGGCAAGCTTAGGTGCCCGACTCCCTCACCTACCTCCTCGGCCTCGAGCAGATCGGGATCAAGTTCGGCCTCGAGAACATCAGGACGCTCGTGGACCGCCTGGATCACCCCGAGCGTGCCTTTCGCTCGATTCATGTCGCCGGCACCAACGGCAAAGGCTCGGTGACGGCGATGCTCGACACGGCGCTCCGTGCGGCCGGGCACCGCTCGGGGCGCTACACGTCGCCGCATCTGGTCGACCTCACCGAACGGTTCGTCATCGATGGCCGTCGGGTGGAAACGGCGGCGCTCAACGCGGCCGTCGCCGAAGTGCGGCATGCCATCGACGATCTTCGCGCGACAGGAGCACTGCAGGTTCAGCCCACCTTCTTCGAGGTCACGACAGCCGTCGCCTTCGAGTTGTTTCGTCGGGCGGGTGTCGACACGGCGGTCGTCGAGGTCGGCCTGGGCGGCCGGCTCGACGCCACCAACGTCATAACCCCTGTGGCATCGGCGATAACGTCCATCGCGTTCGATCATCAGAAATACCTGGGATCGACGCTTCGCGACATCGCGCGCGAGAAGGCCGGCATCATCAAGCCGGGCGTGCCGGTCGTCGTCGGCGATCTGGCGCCCGAGGCGCTCGCGGCGATTGAAGACACGGCGCGCGAGCAGGGCGCCGAGCTCATTCGAGCGTCGGAAGGCGTGACCATCGACGCGGTCCGGGTAAAGCCCCACACGACGGACAAGGGGAGCGTAGGCGTCCGGCTTCAGCCGGACATCTCAACCATCCGGCTGCGGACGCCGACGCGCAACTACGGCGAGATCGATCTGGCGCTTGCCGGCGCCCATCAAATCGCCAACGCCCTCGTCGCCGTGCGAGTGCTCGAAGTCGCCGACACCCACAGCGTGACGGTGCCTCGCGACGCGGTCGTCAAGGGACTTGCAAGCGTCTCGTGGCCCGGGCGGATCGATCGACGAACGCTGCCGGACGGTCGCGAACTCATTCTCGACGCGGCCCACAACCCCGCCGGAGCCGCGGCACTGGCGGCGTACCTGGCCGGCGCGGGCGGCCCGAAGCTGCCGCTCGTGTTCGCGGCGATGCGCGACAAGGATGTCGGCGGAATGTTCCTCGCGCTGCTGCCGGCCGTCGGCGCCGTGTTCATGACCCAGGCGTCAAATCTGCGGACGACGGATCCGGAAGTGCTGGCGCATCACGCGCGAATTGCCGCGCCGAATGTTCCCGTGCAGATCGAGCCCTCGCTCGACGAGGCTCTCGACGCCGCCTGGCAGATCTCGCGGCGGATCGTGGTCGCCGGATCCATTTTTCTCGTCGGCGACGTGCTCAAGCGGATCGGCGAGTAGGATGAGGCGGCCAGGAGTACCGGTCGTGATACCCTTCGAGAACGTCGCATTCTTGATGCAGCCGTTCCTTCATCGCGAAAAGGGGCCATGCCCCTTTTTCTCGAACGCCTCCCATGACAAAGGGGTACGGCCCCTTTTCTTCCTGATCGGGTGCGTGTGCACGATGGTCGTGCTGGCGGGTTCCGCGAGCGCACAGCAAGTAGCGCCAGGCATCGACAACGTCATCAGCGAAAAGCAACAGCGCGTCGGCGAGAGCCATTACACGTTCGAAGGCGGTGTCGAGATCAAGTTGGGCAACTCCGAAATCTACGCCGACAAAGCGGAGCTCTTCTACGAGCAGGATCGGGCGCTGTTGACCGGGAACGTGGTCTTCGTCCAGGGCGCGAACCGAATCGCCGCCGAACGCGCCGACTTCAACACCAAGACGCGGCTCGGCATGTTCTATAACGCGACCGGCATCGCGACCGTGCAGCCGCAGCGGCAGACACCGCGTCCCGGCGCCGTGGCGCCGCCGCCGCTCGCCGGCCAGGAGACCGACGTCTATTTCTACGGCGACACCGTCGAGAAGGTCGGACCCAAGAAATACCGAATCACCAACGGCGGCTTCACGACGTGCGTTCAGCCTACGCCGCGCTGGATGCTCACGTCGAAGACCGTCGTGCTCAACCTCGATCACTACACGCTGCTTCGCGACGCGGTGTTGAGCGTCAAGGGCGTGCCGATGTTCTACACCCCCGTCCTTTATTACCCGACCAAAAGGGAGGACCGCGCGACCGGTTTCCTGCTCCCGACATACGGATCGTCGACCATCCGAGGCCACTCGCTTCATAACGCCTTCTTCTGGGCGATCGACCGCAGTCAGGACGCCACCTTCCTTCACGACTGGTTCTCGAAGACGGGTCAGGGCGTTGGCAGCGAATATCGATACAACTTCGGCGCCGGGTCTGACGGCAACATGCGCACGTACCTGCTCAACGAAGCCCTTATCCCAGCCGACGGCACGACGGGCACCGCTTCGAACAGCCGGAGCTACGAGCTCCGCGGAAGCGCCAACCAGCCGCTGCCCGGCCGGCTGCGCGCGCGGGGGCGCATCGACTACTTCTCGAGCATCACGACGATGCAGACGTTCAATACGAACATCTACGACGTCTCGCGCAATCAGCGCAGCTTCGGCGGCAACGTCGTCGGCGCGTGGGGCAACTACTCGCTCAACGGAACCTTCGATCGCAGCGAGAATTTCTACAACAAGACGAGCTCGGCGGTGTTTGGCAACTGGCCACAGGTAACCGTCAGCCGGAACGAGCGCCCGATCGGGGACACGCCGCTGTATTTCTCGCTCAAAGGTGAGTACGCGGGACTGATCCGCGAAAGCAGAGACACGTCGCAGAACCAAATTGTCGATCAGGGGGTCACGCGCTCGGATTTCTCACCGCAGATCCGGTTCCCGTTCAAGAAGTGGCAGTGGTTCACCGTCAATTCCTCACTGAGCTGGCGCG
>QHWL01000082.1:18121-21581 GCA_003222555.1 Acidobacteriota bacterium
CGCGACACGTACTACTCGCGCAGCCTTGACCCTTCGATCGATCCGGCCACGGGCAACCAGATGATCGACCCGGCCACGGGGTACCCGAAGATCGTCGAGCAGGACATCAACCGCCGGTACTACACCGTCCAGGCGCAAATCGTCGGCCCGGTGTTCAACCGGATCTGGGACACGGCCGGCAACGGCTACGCCGAGAAGTTCAAGCACTCGGTTGAACCGTATTTGAACGTCCAGCGGACCTCGTCGATCGACAACTTCAAGCAGATCGTTCAGGACGGCAGCAGTACAGTGGTGGGCGGGACGACCCAATACAATTACGGCGTCTTCAACCGTTTCTATGCCAAGCGCCGGCAAGGAACGCTATCGCAGGCGGTCGAGATCCTCGACGTCCAGATCGATCAGACCTACTACTCCCAGGCGCTCGCCTCACAATACGACCCGCGGTACTCCACGAGCCTCATCGGTGCCGTTCGACTCAACGGCGAGCCGGTGAGCAACTTCTCGCCGCTGACGCTCATCGTTCGCGGCATCCCCAACCCCGACGTCAACGCGCAATTTCGAGCTGAATTCGATGCCCGGTATCGTTCCGTGCGCACGCTCTCGTTGCAGGGCACGTACTCCTGGACGGGGCGTGTACAAACGACCGCCGGGTGGAGCAAGAAGGGATACATCCCGCAGATCGCCCTCTTCAGCGACAAGACCCAGCTCGATCACTACATCAACGCGTCGACCAACGTGCACACGAAGGACAACCGATTCGGGACGCAGTATTCATTCAACTACGACGTGCTCCATTCAACTATGCAGCAGCAGCGCATCACCGGGTTTTACAACGCGCAGTGCTGCGGAATCGCGTTCGAGTACCTGGTCAATAACCTCCCCCCCGGCTTCATCGCGCCGTCCGATCACCGCTTCTTTCTTTCGTTCACCCTCGCCGGCCTCGGGAACTTTTCACCCTTCAACGGCGCGATGAACGGGGTGCCGCGGTAGCGCGACACGGCCGATGGCCAGCAAGGTTCTCGTCACCGGCGGCGCCGGGTTCGCCGGCAACCATTTAATCGAGCTTCTCTCGCGTGAGGGGATCGATCTCGTCGCGTGGCATCGGCCCGGCGGCGCTCCGCCTGGCCCGGTTCCTCCCGCCGAGGATCTGTCCCGCGCCGGAGACCTGCCTGGCGTGGGCCCGTCCAAGGTGCCGTCCGGCTCGAGCGGGACCACGCGGGTGACGTGGGAAGCCGTCGACCTGCTCGACGCGGGCATGGTCCGCGACGCGATTTCGCGGCTGCGTCCGCCGGCCGTGTATCACTGCGCGGGGGCGGCGCACGTCGGCCGATCGTGGGACAAGACGACGTCGACCTTTGCCATCAACGTTCGCGGAACGCATCACCTGCTCGAAGGGCTTCGGCTCGCGCGACTCGATTCGCGCGTGTTCATCCCGAGCTCGGCGATGGTGTACGCGGGCGCGAACGACGCGCTTTCCGAAGATCGCGCCCTGCTGCCGGCCAGTCCGTACGCGCTGAGCAAGCTGGCGCAGGAGTTGTTGGGCGGCCGCGCCATCGGCGGCGGCCTGCAGGTGACGATTGCCCGCGCGTTCAACCATCTTGGCCCGCGTCAGGATCCTTGGTTCGCGGCGTCGGGTTTCGCGCGGCGCATCGCCGACATCGAAGCGGGCCGATGGGAGCCGGAGATCGCGGTCGGCAATCTCGAGGCACGCCGAGACCTGACCGACGTGCGAGACACGGTCCGCGCGTATCACCTCATCGGCACGCTAGGGCGGCTTGGACGTCCCTACAACGTTTGCTCTGGCCGGGCCGTGCCCATCCGCGACCTGCTGGACATGCTGCTCGCCCGCGCCCGCGTACCGATTCGTGTCCGGATCGACCCCGCTCGGTACCGCCCCAACGACACGCCGCTCCTGCTCGGCAATCCCAGCCGCATTCGAGAAGAGCTGGGGTGGGCTCCCGCGATTCCCCTCGAACGGACCGTCGACGATCTGCTCGAGTATTGGATAAAGGGAAAAGGTAGAAGGGAAAACCTCGAATACGGGCGAAGCAGGTCTGAAGGCGGACACTACCTTGGCGCGATTCGGTATAGTGCCAGCTCATTCGCCCCCTGCCGCTCCTCAGTCACGAGCTCGATGTCGGATCGGTTGCTGAGGGCGATCCGCGCGTCGACATAGCCACGGGGATCGAACTCGCTGTGCAGCAGCACGTACCGCACGGAGGAGGCTCGCAGATACTCAATCACCAGGTGCGACGGAAAGTCCTCGATGGTTTCGAGAAAACCAATGTAAGACGGCGGGTAGAAGCCGCTGTACCCGTTGACGAGCGGCTGCCAATGTATCGTCGAGGCAAACATGTAGAACGGCTCGTGCGTGATCCCAAGCGAGAAGGAGTGGGGCATCGGCCACTCCATGACGACCGAACGTGGCTCGGCGGCAAGCCGCGCGTATACATTTGCCGTGTCTGGAACCTCCTTCAGCACGATCGGAGCCGTCGCGCTTTCCAGGAGAACGACCGACACGAACGCGATTCCAACCGCCCCCCGAAGAGGCGGACTCTTGATGAACGCCGTCACGCGCTGAACGCCTTCGGCCGCGAGCACGGCGAGGGCGGCGGAGACGATCACGAACATCCGGCCGGGAACGCGAAGACCTCGATAGGCCCAGATCGTTCGAGAGATGGTTCCGTAGAGGAGGCCGTGACTCCCAAACGACATGTCGAACGCGATCACTAGAAGGACGACATACGCGGCACGGCGACGAGTCAGGGGAGGCCACGACCCGATCAGTGCGAGCGCGATGGCGGCCACGCCCGGAAACATGACGCTCTCGAGCGAGGCGCGCGAACCCATCGCGCGACCGTACAGCCAGTGCCCGGGAAGTGCCGCAAAGTAGTTGGCCAGCGTCGGGCTCCAGTTCTCCACTTCCTGCTCCGATCGGGTGGCGCCCATCTGGATGTACGGCAGCACATAAGGCAGAATGATCACCGTCGCAACTACACAGGCGGCCAGGCCCGGACCAATCACCCTCGCCATGTCGACTAGTCGTCGCCCAACCAGCTGCACCGCAAGAAGCACGATGAGGGCAGTCACCAGGAAGACCGCGTAGTACAGGCAGGAGAATGCCTGGACCGCGACCGCCGTGCCGAGCCACACACCGTCTCGAATACTCCCAGTCGCCAGTACGCGGTTGAGCGCCCACAGCGCGACCGGGATCGGCCATCCCCACAGCAATTCAAGCTGCGGATAATGGCCGAACCGGTACGGTTGAAACGCGAAGACGACGCCGCCAACCCATGCCGCGACGGCCGACCCGGTGAAGTCGCGGCACAAGACGTACATCGCAACGCCCGAGGCCAAGAACGACAGGAGCAGGAGCGCGTTGTGGGCGAGGACAGGACTGAAGCCCAACCAGACGAGGGGAGCTCCCAGCACGCCTGGCAGCAGTACGCCGTCGGAGTAT
>QHWL01000363.1 GCA_003222555.1 Acidobacteriota bacterium
AAATGCGTAGACCTGGGCAGCAGATTATCGAGGCCATAGATCCCTGTCAACTTAGCGATTACAAAAAGCCCTACCACGGAGGGCACGGAGGAGAACGGAGGGCACGGAAATTTTCATCAAAAAACGAACCAGTGACCTCCGTATGCTTTCGTGCCGTGACCCTGTGGTAGGGCCTGTAAGAAAGTAGGGTACGACCTCTTTTCGCGAATCATCGCGGCCGGAACGTTTCGGCGGCGCCCCTGGCGCTGAACTCAATCGCACGACCCGCAACGCGTCCGCTGACGTGGTAGACGCCACCAAGCTGCAGAAAGCTCATCGCTTGGCCTACTGATGGTGCGGCGAGCGCCGTCGCGGTGCGGACCGTCTCGCTGGCATCGAAAGTCAGTGATAACTCGAGCGCGGATCCCTGCGCACGGACATCGATGTGTCCCGCTTCGCGGCTCTCGTCGATCGTGACGTTGGTCGAAAACCCGATGGGCCCATCGCGGCCGAGCACCGCCAGAAATCCTGGAATGCGCGCGGGGTCGGCGATGGCGGCCGGCGGAAAGACGCGGCCGTACACCACAGACACCTCGTCCTGCGCCACCTGGCCCCATTGCCACCGAACGCCTTCCCAGAATCCCCAGTTGTGATCGTGATAGCCGGCCGCATTGTCGAAGGCAAGCCTGTCGCGTCCGATCTGAAGCGCGGCCCGCATCGTGCCGGCGAGCACCGGCACGACGTAGCCCGACAGCCAGCCACCCGCGCCGCGAATCGTAGCCGGCGGTAGCGAGCGCCCAGGTGACGCGTCGAGCACGATCTCTCCTGCCAATCCTGGGAGGGCCAGCGTGATTCGATAGGCGAGACCATCCAGACGCACCTTGTTGCCGGCAATCTCCAGATCGGGAGCGCTGGCGAGCAGCGCCGCTTCGTCGATCTCGCCGCGCGCGGAGTATGTGGCCGGCCGGCCGTCGCGCTCGAGCTGCATGCGCACGCCGGCCACCCGTTTCCCCGGCGTCGACGATCGCGGCCCCACCAGGAAGGTGAGATACACGCGCAGCCGGCCATCACCGGTGCGGCCATTGAAGTACAGCCATTCGGCCCACGATGAGGTCCACTCGGGAGCATCGGCAACCGGATGGAAGCGGTCCATCGCGCGCAGGACATCCCCGGCTTGGGGCCGAGACCAGCGAGCGTCATCAGGCGCATCGGCCCACGAGGCTACGGTCGAAATTTCAGGGTCTCCGATGCCCCTCTCCAGGCTCGGGATGCCTCCGCGTGCCGAAACAGGCACCGGACCGTCCCGCGTGATCAGAAATATCCGCGCTCTCTTCGAGGGTGACACGGCGGTGATGCGGCGGGCCAGGTCCGGCGTCCCGAGGACGCTCGACATGACGAACCGCGCGCTCTCGACCGCCCCGAAGGCGCCCGACACCACGAGATCGCCGCCGCCCTGCAACGCCGGGGCATGCGCCTGTTCGAGAATGACCTGGCCGACGCCGAGCAACTCGGCCATGACCGCAATGCCGAACCCGAATCCACCCGCAAGCACGGCCGCGCGCACTGGACGCGTGAAAAGCGATCGCCAGGCGATCCGGAGCATCACGAGGACACCACCGTGCCGCGTTTCATCGCCAGCCGGCGCCCGGAGCGGACGGCCAGCACGGGATTGTGCGTGACGACGACGATGGCGGTGCCGTCGGCGTGCACGCGATCGAAGAGGTCGGCGACCTGCTCCCCCGTGTCCTCATCGAGCTCCCCCGTCGGCTCGTCGGCGAGCAGCAGCGCCGGACGATTCGCGAGCGCACGGGCGATGGCCACCCGCTGCATCTCGCCGCCCGAGAGCTGAGACGGCCGGTGATGGCCGCGATCGCTCAGGCCGACGTAGTCGAGCAATTCCCTCGTGCGCATCCGGCGGTCCGCCGGGTTTATCCCGATCTCCGCTTGCGGCAGCTCCACGTTCTCCCACGCGCTCAGCATCGGCAACAGGAAGAACCGTTGGAACACGAAGCCGATGCGTGTCAGACGAATGCGGCTGCGCTCCCTCTCGGTGAGGCGCGCGACATCGCGGCCCTCGAACACCAGCGACCCGCTGGTGGGGGCATCAACGCACCCGAGCAGATGCAGCAGCGTCGATTTGCCGCAGCCCGAGGGGCCGGCGATCGCGACGTATTCGCCGGGGCTGATGGCGATCGACACGTCGCGCAGCGCCGTCACCGGGCCCGCCGGCATCGGAAACGCCCGGGTCAGATCGCGGCCTTCGACGATGGCGGTCATGACACGACCTCGCGCCGGAGCGTGGCGGCGATCGGCAGGCGAGCCGCCACCCAGACCGGGTACGCGGCCGCCCCGACTCCCGTGACGATGAGCAGTGTGATGTACTGCATGATGGCTCTTCGTTCGAAAACGAAGAAATGCAGCCGCTCGGGGAGGCCCGGCATCCCACGCAGGATGCGATCGAGCTCGAGCGCCAGCAGGCCGCCGAGCGGCAGCGCGAGCAGGCCCCCGACGCCGACCAGCCATGCCGACTCCCAGAGGAGCGTCGCCGCGATCCGGCGCCGCGAAAAGCCGAGCGCGCGAAGGGCGGCCATCTCGCTCAGCCGCTGGTTGACGGACACCGTGAGCAGCGTGGCCACGAGCAGAAAGGCGAAGCCGAGCGTGATCGACGACAGCACAAACGAAATCTGTCGAAAGTAGGCGAACCCGTTCTGGTTGAACTGCGCGACAACCTGCTCGTTCGAGTAGGCGCGCAGATTGGGCCTCAGCCGACTGATGGCCCTCGCCGCCGCCTCGGATCCGAGCGCGGCCTGCGAGGCCACCAACACGGCGTCGGCCTCATCCTCCCCCGGGGCTGCCCCGGCGCGCACCTGCTCGAACCCGTCACGGGTCGTCGCAGCGGTGAGCTCGTCCGCCATCGCGAATTCGAATTCGGCGACGCCGACGACATTGAACTCTACCTCGGGAATCGCCGACGCCACGCCGGTCATCGTGGGCCGCACGCGGAGGATCGATCCAGGAGTAAGGTTCAGCACCGTGGCGAGCCTCTCGCTGACGACCAGCCGTTGTCGCTCGAGCGTATATCCGGCCGTGCTCAGATTCTCCCCTCGCGTGATGCGCCAGGTGTGCCGCTCCGCCCCTTCGCTCACGCTGATGAGCGTGACCCCGTCGGGCCGCCGGCCCGGCACTCTCATCACCACGCGGTCCATGCGAAAGACCGCCACCTCCTGTACTTCCGGCAGGCGCGACAGGTCGCCCGCAAGCGCCGTGGCGTGCGGGATCGGGACCCGTAGCACCGGAAGGCCGTCGGTCGCGACGACTCTCACGTCATAGCCCGCGGTGTCGAGGAGATCGCGGAACGAGACCAGCAGGCCGCCCGACAGCAGGAGCATGTCGAACAGCAGCGCACCAATCACCGCAACGCCGGCCACCGCGAGCAGCGCACGCGCCGGGTTCGCCGTCAGGGCGCGCCACGCCAGTGCCCGCGAAGTCATCGGCGGACGAGCGAGACCACATCGCGCCGGAGCAGCGTCCACGACGCCACGAGGCCGGCGAAGACTCCAAGTGGGACGGCGAAGGCGACCGATTGCCACGCGATAGGCAGCGTCACGCGCACGAAGATCAGCGCCGTGTCGTAGCGCCACTGGAAGAACCGGTTGACCACGCCCTCTGCGGCTTTGGCGACCAGGAGACCGAAGACCGCGCCGGCCAGGGCGATGAGCAGCCCTTCGAGCAGCACTTCGACCAGGATCGAGCGACCCGGGATTCCCATCAAACGAAGAATCCCGATCACCTCCCGTCGCTCTTCAGCGCGCATCACCATCAGCGCGAGGAGAAACGCGGTGCTGCCGACGACAGTCACGATGGCAATCGCCCAGTGAAACCGCTCCAGGGCGGCGAAGGGATCGCGGCTGTCCCTGGGGCGTGCCGTCGGCCGCACGTTGAGGCCTGGCATGCGGGCCGTAAGCGTCGATGTAAACGCGTCGGCATCCTGCGGATTGATCACGGCGACGTTGAGAACGC
>QHWL01000364.1 GCA_003222555.1 Acidobacteriota bacterium
TCGGCCTGTTCCCGCTGCGTACAAACTGTAGTTGGTGGGTAAGCGTTCGACGAACGCCGTCTTTTCATAGCTGAGACATCGCGCCATTCTTGTGCCGGAGGAGATCTCGATGCAGGCACAGGAAGACCGACGAAGCGCGATGCTGGATCTCGCCCGCCGATGGCGGGAGAGCGGGGCCAAGGCGCGGGTATTCGCCCAGGAGCACGGCATCACGGCGTGGACGTTGTACTACTGGCGGCAGCGCTTAGCCCAGGAGGAGCGGCCGGCCCGCCGCCGACGTCGATCCCCACGACGGGTGAGGCTGGCGCCGGTGCAGCTCGTGACGAGCGACAGCAATAGCCACGATCTGGAGGTGATGCTCGCGGGCGGTGATCGTATCCGCGTGCCCGTCGGCATCTCGGCGGAGACGCTGCGCTGCGTGATCCAGATCCTGCGGACGGCATGCTGACGCTGTCGCCGGCGGTCCGGATCTATCTGGCGACCGGTGCGACGGATTTGCGACGGTCGATCGATGGGCTATCGGCACTGGTCCGCGAACGCCTGGCGCTCGATCCTCTCTCGGGGCATCTCTTTCTCTTTCGCAATCGACGCGGCGACCGTCTCAAAATTCTCGCCTGGGATCACGGCGGGTTTTGGGTGCTCTACAAGCGACTCGAGCGCGGCACGTTCGCGTGGCCCGTGGCGGACCTGGGCGACCCGGTGGCGATGCGCAGCGCGGATCTCGCGCTCTTGTTGTCCGGCGTCGATGTCGCACAGACCCGCCGCCGCCGCTGGTATGAGCGCGTCGCGTGACCCACAACCAATAGCGATCCGGTTGTAAGCAACCCGCCAGGGCTCGTCGTAATAGGCGATCAATGGATCAGACGCGCGGCCTCGACACCGCGGTCGACGATCTGGCGACGGCGCGGGCCCTCATCGCCTCGCTGCAGGATCAACTCACGAAATCGCAGCGCGAGGTCGCCGCGTTGCGCCATCAGCTTGATGTCCTCTGCCAGCGGCTGTTCGGCAAGAAATCGGAGCGCGTCGACCCGCGGCAGCTCCAACTCGCCTTGGACCAACTCGCGAACGAGCCCGGGCCGGTCACCGAGCCGGTGGAAATGGATTCGGGCGAGACGCCGGTGGGCGGCCATTCGCGGCGGCGCCCAACCGGCCGACGGCCGCTGCCCGCGCACGTACCGCGACGGCGCGTCGAGATCGACATCGCGGAGGCGGAGCGGCAGTGCGCGTGCGGCCACACCAGGATGCGCATCGGCGAGGACGTTTCCGAAAAACTCGAGTACGAACCGGCGAGCTTCGTCGTTATCGAAACGGTCCGCCCGAAATATGCCTGTCCGCACTGCCACGAGGGCGTCGTCGAAGCGCCCGCGCCGCCACAGGCGGTCGAGAAATCGCTCGCCGGCGAGGGCCTGCTCGCGCACGTCGTCGTCTCGAAATATGTCGATCATCTCCCGTTGCATCGGTTGGAGGGCATCTTCGCCCGCGAGGGGATCGATCTCCCCCGGAGCACGTTGTGCGGCTGGGTCGCTGACGTGGCGGCGGCACTGACGCCAATCGGCGAGCAGCTGCGCCGCGAGATCGTGGCGACCGACTATCTTCAAACGGACGACACGACGATCACCGTGCTCGGCGAACGCGGCGGCAGTTTCAAAGGCCGCGTCTGGACCTATCTCGACCCGCTCACCCGCCAGGTCCTGTTCGACGCGACGACGACGCATGAACGCGACGGCCCGGCGGCGTTTCTCGCGGACTTTCGTGGCGCCCTGCAGGCTGACGCCTACAGTGGCTACGACGGGCTGTATCAGAGCGGGCAGGTGGTTGAGATCGGGTGCTGGGCGCATGCGCGCCGACGCTTCGTCGACGCGTTCATGATCGACACCGCCGCCGCGTTGATGATTGCGCTGATTCAGCAGCTCTACGAGGTCGAGCATGCGGCAGCCGACTTCGATCCCGACGCCCGTCGGGCGCTGCGGCAAGAGCAGTCCGTCCCGTTGCTCGCAAAGATCGACGCGGAACGGCAGGCGCTCGCTCGGACCGTCTTGCCGAAATCCCCGCTCGGCGACGCCGTCCGATACCAGACCAATCAATGGACGGCGCTCCAGCGCTTCGTTGAAGATGGCCGCCTGGCCATCGATAACAACCGCGCCGAGAATCAGCTCCGACTCGTCGCGGTCGGTCGGAAGAACTGGCTCTTTGCGGGCAGCTTTGAAGGGGCTCGCCGCGCGGCCCTGCTGTACTCTCTCGTCCAAAGCTGCAAATTGATCGGCGTCCCGCCGTTCCCCTATCTCAAGGACGTGCTGCTCCGCATCGCGACGCATCCGCAGCGCCTGCTCGATCAATTAACGCCGAGAGGCTGGACCAAGACTTTCAGTCCTCACGCCACTGCCTGAGGTCACGCCCTGGGCGGCCCGCGATGCCAGTGATCTCGTCACCGACGGTCTTCGTCGAACGCTTACTCGTGAGCCGTCGCTTCATGAACCGTCCGTCCTCGCACACCAACTCGTCAGGCGAGTTCTTGGGGCGGATCTGCGCGTGGCGCGTGGTGTCCGCCCAGGATTCTCCAATTCCACGGATCTGCTGTTTTCCCCAGCTCCTGGAATCGTTCTTGACAGTTCCTTACGATTATTTTTAGCCAGACGAATCCTGACCGTGAACGATTCGATCGAAAACGACCTCGCCATCCGCGATGCCGCCAGGCACGAGAACGACTCGGGCGACCAGGTCGTCAGCTTTGCCTGGACGTCGGTCTTGAACAATCGCACGACGAACGAGGTGAAAGTGGGGCACGTGCGGGAAAACCTGCTCCAGGGTCCGAAGGCGTTGTTCGACAAAACAGCGTCCGAATCGGCGTTCTTCGACCATAGCTGGGACTTCATCGGCTTCCACGGTCGCGAGCCGTTCGACGTCGGCTCGCAGAACACGCATCCCGATTACATCGCCGGGCCGCGGAACACGTACGCGCAAAACATCATTCGCGACATCACGTTCGACGACTCGCTCAACTGGCTCAAGTCGGGCTGGGCCGGTGATCATACGTTCAAGGCCGGCGTGTCGTTCAGCCGCAACGGAGCGCTGCCCGCGGGCACCGCTGCCAATTTCATCGGGCTGTTCACGTTTCCCACCGATCGGCCCTTCAACGCGGCGGATCCGACGACCTATCCATTCCGCTTCGGCGTCAGCATGGGCCAGTTCGATTTCAACGTGATCGATCACCGCCTGGGCTCGTACGTGTCGGACAAGTGGGCGGTCAACAACAGGCTCACGTTGAATCTCGGCCTCCGCTACGACTGGCAGGGCGCGACGCCTGCCGAGAAGAACGCGTTCGGGCCAAGGCTGGGCTTCGCCTACAGCGTCGGCGGCGACGGCAAGACGCTGGTCCGAGGCGGGATTGGCAAGGTCTTTCAGTGCACGCAAACGCCCATTCTCATCACCCTGGCGCAACGACAGGTGATCGCGCCGACGTTCGCTTACGACACGGCGCAGGTGACGTCGCCCGCGGTGACGGGCACGTTTCCAGTGAAGGCCGGTGACGCGAATGCGACGGCGTGCGTCAATCCGGTGGCCGGTCCGACGGCCGGCGAGGCGGTCATGAGCCCCGCCTGCAAGGCGTTTCTCGGCGGCCTGCGTGCCCAGGTGCTCGCCGGAGGGTTCATCAACAACCCGACGGCCGGGCCCATCATCGACAGCCCCGATCGCCAGATGCAGTACACCTGGGCCTTCAGCGCGGGCGTCAAGCGCGAAATCGCGAAGGACATGGCGGTGTCGGTCGACTACGTCGGCAACCGCGGGCGCGATCTGACGGCCGTCATCGACATCAACGAGGGGCCGATCAATCCCGCCACAGGCAGGGTCACGCGGCTCGGCGTGAGCGGGTTCAACCCGAACAACGTGCTGAACCTGCCCGCCGCGGCGCTCAACACCACGTTCGTGCAGGTCAACCAGGAGCAGACACGGCCGGAGTTCAATACCGATTTCAATTCGCTGGAAGTGGAGCTCGAAAAGCGCCGGCCGGGTGAGCTACACGCTTTCACACTGTAACGACGTCGTGGCCCCTCTCGCTGTCCTCGGCGCCTCGGACACCGACCCGCGGCTGGATTACGGCCGGTGCGCGCGCGACAACCGCCATGCGTTCGCGACCAGCGCGAACGTGCAGCCCTGGAAAGGCCTCGGCGCGTCGATGGTGTTCCGCAGGTATTCGGGCTATCCGATTAACGAAACGACCGGCGTAGACACCAACCAGGACGGGACGAACAACGACCGTCCGATCAAGGGCGTGAACGACACGGCCATACCGATTCGGTCGGCCGTTGACTCGAGGGGCATGGCCATCCGTAACGGGCTTCAGGGTGAGGCCAAGTTGATTCTGGACGGTCGCGTCCAGTACCTCTGGCGAATCCAGCGGTACCAAGCCGGGTTGCTCCTGGAAATCTACAACCTGACCAATCACGTCAACTTCGGCGACCCGACCGGAGCCAGAAACTCGGCCAATTTCATGATTCCAGTGGTGGCGGACGATCCGCGCACCGCGCAGCTCGGCTTCCGCTTCACATTCTGACAGGGTCGGGCAGGTCGGATAGGTCGGATAGGTCGGGTAGGTCGGGTAGGTCGGGTAGGTCGGATAGGTCGGGTAGGTCGGATAGGTCGGGTAGTCGGATAGTGGGTAGGTCGGGTAGTCGGATAGTGGGTAGGTCGGGTAGGTCGGATAGGTCGCGTAGGTTGGGTGGGCCAGGTGTGGGCAAAGGTTTTGCCCAACGTGCGCCACCCGGCCTATCCGACTTACCCCACACGACCTACGCGACCTACCTCCCCAA
>QHWL01000365.1:0-2336 GCA_003222555.1 Acidobacteriota bacterium
TACTGCTTGCCGTTCAACATGTAGGTCATCGGCGATCCGGTCTGAGGCGCCGGCATGTAGACTGCCCCGACCTCCAGACCAGTTGCCTTGTCGTAAGCGCGAAGCATCGCGCCGCGTGGGCCGGATGGCGTGGTGAAGAAGCCGCCTTCGCCTGCGATGACGAGCGTCTTGGTCGCGAGTACGCCGATTCGCCCCTGCCGGCCGGTCCGCGGAATGTCCAGGCCCTTGAGCGCCGGGTGGGTCTTGATGTTGTCCGGCGTTTCACCGTGCGCGATCTGCCAGACGATCTCACCCTTATTGAGGTCGATCGCGGTGATACGCCCGTAAGGCGGCTTTACCAGCGGCAAGCCTTGCACTGTCAGGCCGGGGCCACCACCCTCGCCGCCCCCGCCCGCAGCAGGCGCAGCAGGAGCACCACCACCAGGCGCAGCCGCGGCGGGAGCAGCACCACCAACGGCAGCCGCAGAAGCACCCGCTCCTGCCGTAGCCGGGGCCGGAGGCTGAGCCGGATTGCGAGCGATCCCCTGAATGTAGTTCATCTTCGATCGGTCCGGAGCGGCAACGAGCCCAAGCTGGGTGATTCCCGTGTTGGAGAAAATGTAAAGGATTTTCGTCTCGGGATCGACGGCGCCGCCTTGCCAGTTCGCACCGCCGGTCGAAGTCGGCATCATCAGCGTGGCCAGCGGGCCCTCCCACTTGCTCACGACGGGTGGCGTGAAGATGGGACCGATCTTGTATTTCGACACAAGCCTCAGGGCTTCCGCCCTGAGCTGGGGCGTGAAGTCGATGAGGTCGTCAACCGACACCCCCTGGCGGTCGAACGCAGGCGGTTTGGTCACAAACGGCTGCGTGGGGCTGGTTTTCTCGCCCGGCACGTCGGACTGCGGCACCGGCCGCTCGTCGATCGGCCAGATCGGCTGCCCGGTCACCCGATCGAACATGTACACCCAGGCCTGTTTGGTGGGCTGTGCGATCGCTTTGATCGGCCTTCCGTTGACCGTAATGTCAACAAGGATTGGCGCGCACGGGATGTCCATGTCCCAGATGCCGTGGTGAACGAGCTGGAAATGCCACAATCGTTTGCCCGTCTTCAAATCGAGCGCGACCAGACTCTCGCCGAACAGACCGTTGCCGGGGCGATGGCCACCGTAGTAATCGCCGGTCGGCAACTCGACTGGCAGATAAACGATGCCGAGCTCTTCGTCAACCGTAATCTGTCCCCAGACGCCCGTGTTACCGGTGTACGCCCACGCGTCGCCCTCCCATGTTTCGTTTCCGACCTCGCCGGGCCGCGGGATGGTGTGGAAAATCCAGAGGCGCTTGCCCGTGCGGACGTCATAGCCTCTGACGAAACCTTTCTCGTTTTTTGGGCTCTTGGGTGCCCCGCCAGGCAGGTGTGCGGCGCCGATGATCACCGTGTTCCCGACCACTACGGGCGCGGCGTGGAGGCCTACCTCGCCCGCGATGAGATCCATCTCCTGATCGTCTTCCAGCTTCAGATCGACAATGCCGTTTTTCCCGAACCCGGGTATCGCCGCGCCGGTCTTGGCGTCCACAGCGACCATCTGATAGCCCGGTGTGACATAAACGATCCTCTCCTCCCGGCCGTCGGTCCAGTACGAGAGACCGCGGCCCGAGAGCTGCCTTGGCGCCGCTTCGCCGCGTTTGCCTTCGTCGACGCTGTGCACCCACTTCAACTCCCCAGTGGCGGCGTCGAGCGCGAAGACCGCGCGCCTTGTGCCGCCCGTCGAGTAGATCGAACCGTTTACCATGAGCGGCGTCGATTGGTAGTTGAATTCGGGGCGCGGGCCCAGGTTGTCGGTCTTGAACCGCCAGGCCACTTGCAGTTTGCTGAAGTTGCCGGCATTGATCTGGTCGAGCGGCGCGTAACGAGTGCTTCCGAGATCTCCTCCGTAAGTCCGCCACTCGCCGTTTTTGGCCCCCAGTTGTCCCTTGACCGGCATCGTCGTCCAGAGAAGCAGGCAGGCCAGTGGGGCCAGCCGCGCGACCAGACGACAGAACGTTTGCCTCATGTTTCCTTCTTCTCCTGTCCGAGCGGCTCAGTTGTCGTGAAGCGTGAAAATTATAACGCCATACTACGCACGACAGGGGTCCGCTGTAAACTGAACGCGATCTTGTCCGCGCGCGCCCACACCTTCGCTCTCGCGACCGCGTCCGGCGTTCTTCTCACGCTGAGCTTCCCCAAGTTCGGTCATCCCGCCTTTGCCTGGATTGCGCTCGCTCCGCTGCTGGTGGCGATATCGAGCCGCCAGGCTTTTCTCACTGGCGGCCTTGAGCCTCACGAATCCCTCTCATTGATACGCGCCTTCGCGCTC
>QHWL01000365.1:2367-9335 GCA_003222555.1 Acidobacteriota bacterium
ACCCTGGCCGTCTACGGCAACCTGCAGGGGTGGGTCGCCGTGCTCGTGAATGCGGTGCTCATCGCCTATCTCGCGTTGTTCCCGACGATTTTTGCCGTCGTGATGCGGCGGCTCGTCTTTTCTTTCGGCGCGCGGGCTCTAGCGGCCGCGCCGCTCGTCTGGGTGACGACCGAGCTCGGTCGCACGTATCTGTTCACCGGATTTCCGTGGGTGCTTCTCGGCTACAGCCAGGTCACGATGCTGCCCATCGCGCAGCTGGCAAGCGTCTTCGGCGTTTACGGTGTGTCGGCGCTGGTCGCGAGTGTCAGCGCAGCGGCGGCGTTGGTCGTCGCAGGTCGGGTGGGTCCGGCGGGTCAGGTGGGTCCGGCTAAAGCCGGACACTACGTACGGGAGGCCTACGTTCGGGAAGTCGCGTCGGTCGCCACGGCGGTGTTGCTGGTCGCGGTGTGGGGCAGTCTCAGAGCCGCGAAGGCCGAGTTGACCCGCGCCGGCGAGCCGATCCAGGTGGCACTGATTCAGGGCAGCGTCGACCAGGGCGAAAAATGGAATACCGGCCGGGCGGCGGCCATTCTTCAGCGGTACCTCGACATGACGCGCCAGGCGATTGGCGAAGGCGCCGAGCTCGTGTTGTGGCCCGAGTCGTCCACGCCCTTTTTCTTCGAAGAGGATCGGGATGGCGCCGATCGCGTGCGGACGCTGGCGCGGCAGGCGCGGGTGCCGATCCTGCTCGGGTCCGATCAGATCGAACGCGGCCGGCCGGACAGGTACTACAACTCCGCTTTCCTCGTCCGCGCCGACGGGACAACTGCCGGCGTCTATCGCAAGCTGCACCTCGTGCCGCTTGGCGAGTACGTGCCGCTCAAGCAGTTGTTTTTCTTCGCGGCGCCGCTCGTCGAAGCGGTCGGCGATTTTTCGCCGGGTGATCAGGCAGTGCTGCTGCCAGTCGGCGGGCATCTGATCAGCACGGCCATCTGCTACGAGGTCGTCTACCCGGACCTCGTGCGCCGGTTCGTCGCCGGCGGCAGCGAGCTGTTGACGACGATTACCAACGACGCGTGGTTCGGGCGGACCTCGGCGCCCTATCAACATTTTGCGCAGGCCTCGATGCGCGCGATCGAAAACGGCCGCTATCTGGTGCGCTCCGCCAACACCGGCATCAGTGGCATCGTCGATCCCTACGGCCGCGTCCTGGCGCAGAGCGACATCTTCCAGCCTGCGGTCATCGTTGGCCGGGCGCGCTTCCTCACCGGGCTGACGTTCTATGCACGGCATGGGGACATCTTCGCGTACGCGTCGGTGGTTGTGACGGTTGTGGCGCTCGTGACATCTCGGAGACAAAAGGGTCGCGGGTAAATAAAATGGTTCAGGGTTCAGGGAACCGGTACTGTTGTGATCCAGGAGACATCAAGCATGCCGACCGTCGACGAATTAATGCGCCGCTACGAGGATCTCAGCAAGCGCGCCGCGGATCTGCGGAGCTATCTTTGAGGCCGCCCGCCCCGATCAAGAGCTGACCCGTCTCGAGGCGCGCGCCGCCTCGCCTGATTTCTGGAAAGACCAGGCCGAAGCCCAGAAGGTCCTGCAGCGCCGGCGACGGATCGAGCAGGATCGTGAGCTGATCGCGTCGCTCAAGAGGCAAAGCGACGATCTCGCCGTACTGGTCGAGTGGGCCGAGGCGGGCGAGTCGGTTGACGCCGAGTTCAACCTGGCGATCGAGGCGCTCGAGCAGGAAGTCCAGGCCGGTGAAATCAAGAAGATGCTCGGAGGCGAGCACGATCGCAAGAACGCGATCGTGACGATTCACCCGGGCGCCGGCGGGACCGAGTCGCAGGACTGGGCCGAGATGCTGATGCGGATGTATCTGCGATGGACGGAGCGCCGCGGCTTCAAACGCGAGTTGATTGACTACCAGCCGGGGGACGAAGCCGGCCTGAAAAGCGCGACGTTCATCATTACGGGTGAATACGCTTACGGTCTGTTTTCCGCGGAGGCCGGCGTTCACCGGCTGGTCCGCATCTCGCCGTTCGATCAGGCGGCGCGGCGCCATACGTCGTTCGCGTCGGTGCACGTGTGGCCCGAGCTGCCCGAAGACGTCGACATTCAGGTCGACGAGAAAGACCTCCGCATCGACACGTATCGGTCGAGCGGCGCCGGAGGGCAACACGTCAACGTCACAGACTCCGCCGTCCGCATCACGCACCTGCCCACCGGCATCGTCGTGTCGTGCCAGAACGAGCGATCGCAGCATCGGAATCGTGACTCGGCGATGAAGGTGTTGAAAGCGCGGCTCTATGACCTCAAGACGAAGGAGAACCAGGCGAAGCTCGATCAAATCAGCGGCACGAAAAAAGACATCGCTTTCGGCAGCCAGATCCGGAGCTACGTCCTGCATCCATATCAGATGGTGAAGGACCACCGCACGAAGGAGCAGGTCGGCGACATCAACCGCGTGCTCGACGGCGACATCGACGTCTTCATCAAGAGCTATCTGATGAAAAAATCGAGCGGCACGCTCGGCGAAACCGTGCCAGACGAGGACGTTGACTGAATCAAGGCTCTACCACTCCACCAGCCGCTCCGCGTTTTTCGTCGCGGTGGGCATCCTCTGCAGCCGCCTGGCGGGCCTCGTCCGGCTGCGGGTCTTCGCGTACTACTTCGGGCTGCAATCTGACGCGGCCGATGCGTTCAACGCCGCGTTTCGGATTCCCAACTTCCTTCAGAATCTGTTCGGCGAGGGCGCGCTATCGGCGTCGTTTATCCCCGTGTATGCCACCCTCGTCTCGCGCGGCGAGCGGCGCCAGGCCGACCGCGTCGCCGGCGCCGTCGCCTCGCTCCTCGCACTCGTGGTGGCCGCCATCGTGCTCGTCGGAGTCTTCGCCACCCCGGTGCTCATCGCGGCCATCGCGCCCGGATTCACCGGCGCGAAGCGCGAGCTCACGATTCAGATCGTCCGCGTGCTTTTTCCCGGCGCCGGCCTGCTCGTGCTTTCCGCCTGGTGTCTGGGCGTGCTCAACAGTCATAACCGGTTCCTGTTGTCGTACGCCGCGCCGGTGATGTGGAACGCCGCGATGATCGCGACGCTCGTCGTGTTCGGCGCGAGCTCGACGCTGCCTCGCCTTGCCGTGGCGCTTGCCTGGGGATCGGTCGTCGGCAGCGCGCTGCAGTTCCTCGTGCAGGTGCCTGTAGTTTTGGCGGTCGCCCCCGATCTGCGCCTGGCGACCGGGATGGCGTCCGAGCACGTACGCATCGTCGCTCGCAACTTTCTTCCCGTTTTCGTCAGAGTGAGCGCATACATCGACACTCTTCTGGCGAGCCTGCTGCCGACCGGCGCCGTCACCGGCTTGTCGAACGCTCAGCTGCTCTACACCCTGCCGGTCAGCTTGTTCGGCATGTCGGTCGCCGCGGCGGAGCTGCCGACCATGTCGGGCGCCGCGGGCGTCGATCCGGCGGGCGCGGAAGCCGTCCGGCGACGCCTCGACCTCGGACTCCGCCAGATTGCGTTCTTCGTGGTGCCTTCGGCCATGGCATTCGCCGCGCTCGGCGACGTCGTGGCGGCGGCGCTGCTCCAGACCGGCCGATTCCGCCACGCCGACGCCGTGTACGTCTGGGGCATTCTGGCCGGATCGGCGGTGGGGCTGGTGGCGTCGACGCTCGGCCGCCTCTATTCCTCCGCCTATTACGCGCTGCGCGACACTCGTACGCCGCTGCGGTATGCGCTCGTCCGCGTCATGTTGACGACGGTGCTCGGGTACGTGTGTGCGATTCCGCTGCCGCGGTGGCTGGGGATTGCCAGCGTGTGGGGCGCGGCGGGCCTGACGGCGTCGGCCGGCATCGCGGGGTGGGTGGAAATGCTGATGCTTCGCAGAACGCTGAACGGTCGCATCGGCCGGACGGGACTCCCAGCCGATTATGTCGCGAAATTGTGGGCCGCGGCGAGTGCCGGGGCCGCCGCGGCGTGGGCCGCCAAGATCGCCGTTCCCACGCTGCAGCCGGTCGTGACCGCCGTCCTCGTCCTTGGACCGTACGGCATCGTCTTTTTCGGCGCCGCGTTCGTCTTTCGCATTCCAGAAGCATCGGCCGCGCTGGGGCGCTTCGCGCGTCCGCGGCGATGAATCGCACCCGCGCGACGACGACAAACGCTACCACGGAGGACGCGGAGAACGAATCGAGGACACGGCTTGGGTTCGTACAAAAAGACCGTGACCTCCGTTATCGAGGGTCCCCCCGTGACCACCGTGGTGGAGCCTTTTTAAAGCGTGTCTTCGTGGTTGCGTTTACTGGGGGCGGTTGAAAATGTTCGCTCCGGGTTGGGTGCCGGAGATGAAGCCTTCGGTGATGCCACCCGGCGTGTCGTCGGTCGGCAGCACGCTGCCCGTCGACTTGTCGACTGACAGGAAAATGATGTTGCCCGGCGCGGCGAACCCAGGCGGGTCATCCTTATCGGGGCGGCCGTCGACGTAGGCTTGCATGAACTCCATCCAGATCGGCAGGGCGGCGAAGGAGCCCTGCTCGGCGGCGCCCAGCGACTTCCGCTTGTCGTCGTTACCGATCCACACGCCGACGGTGATGTCGGGATCGAAGCCCACGAACCACGCATCGGTGTTGTCGTCGACGGTGCCGGTTTTACCGGCCAGCGGCCACTGCGCCGCTAGACTGGCGGCCCTGATGGCGGTTCCGCGGACCAGCACGCCCTTCAGGAGGTTCGTCATCACGAAGGCGGTGTCGGCGCGAATCACATCGGTGGGCTCGCCGCGATTCTCCTCGAGCAGATTCCCGTCGCGGTCTTTCACCGTGAGCACCCCAAACGGCTTCATCCGCACGCCCTGATTCGGGAAGACCGTGTACGCGCTCGTGATTTCGAGCAGCGTCGCGTCGCCCGCGCCCAGCGCAATCGGCAGGTAGGGCGGGAAGTCTTCTTCGAACCCGAACCGCTTGGCGTACGCGAGCACGGTCTTCGGCCCCAGCGTGTCCATCATGCGGATGGCCGGCACGTTGCGCGATTCCTCGAGCGCGTGCCGCAGCGTAATCGCGCCTTCGAACTTGTGATCGTAATTGTGCGGGTCGTAGATCTCGCCGTTGCCGGCCGAGTAGCTGACCGGGGCATCAATCAGGATCGACGTGGGCGTGAAGCCGCGATCGATCGCCGCCGTGTACACGATCGGCTTGAACGTCGATCCGAGCTGCCGGTATGCCTGCACGGCGCGATTGAACTTGCTGCGGCCGAAGCTCCACCCGCCGACCATCGCCTTGATCTGGCCGGTGTGGTTGTCAATCGCCAGGATCGCACCCTCGACGAGCGGCGTCTGTTCGAGTGTGACGGACGCGACGCCCTCGGCCGGGTCCACCTTCGCGATCGCGACGTCGACGAGATCGCCCGGCTTGAACAGATCGGCGGACGAGGTCCGGCGCGTCCAGGCGTAGCCCGGCCGGTCGAGGTCCGCGCGGTAGCTGCCGACCCGCAGCCGCGCGGCGCCGGTCTTCGGCGCCGTGACGACGACGGCCGGCACGACGTCGCCGGGCGCGATTGGCCGCGTCCATCGATCGTCCTTGAAGGCTTCGATCGTGTGGCGCTCGTCCACCACGTTGCGGGTTGGGCGCCGCCAGCCGTGTCGCTTGTCGTAGGCACGCAGCCCGTGCTCGAGCGACCGGTTTGCGATCTCCTGCAGCCGCGAATCCAGCGTCGTCGTCACCGACAGGCCGTTTTCGTACAGCACCTTCGCGCCGTACTGCCGCTCGAGGTGTTTGCGCACCTCTTCGACGAAGAACGGCGCGATACCGGGCGGCTGGTTCGGCGCGCCGCGCGTGAGAATCGGCTGCTGCTTGGCGGCATCGGCCTGCGTCTGCGTGATGTAGTGCTCGTCGGCCATGCGCTGGAGCACGACGTTGCGCCGCTGCGACGCGCGCTTCATGTCGACGAACGGGCTCTGGCGTTCCGGTGTCTGGAAGATGCCGGCGATGAGCGCGGCTTCGGGTAGTGAAAGCTGCTTGTTGGATTTGTCGAAATACAGGCGCGACGCGGCCTCGACGCCATAAGCCCCATGGCCGAGGTACATCTGGTTGCAGTAGATGGTGAAGATTTCCTTCTTCGTGTAGCGCTTCTCGATCTGGATGGCGAGAATCGTCTCGCGTATTTTTCTCTCGAACGATTTCTCGTTGGTGAGGCCGAACTGCTCCTTGAGGTTGCGGGCCAGTTGCTGGGTGAGGGTACTGGCGCCCTGCGCGCGCCGCCGCTCCACGATGTCGGTCAACGCCGCGACCGCGATGCGCCAGATGTTCACGCCGAAATGGCGATCGAACTCGGCGTCCTCGGTCGCGATGATGGCCTGGCGCAGCACGGGGTTGATGTCGTCGTAGCCGACGATGACACGCCGCTGCGTGGCGAACTCGCCGACGACCTGGCCGTTGGACGCCAACACACGCGTGATCGTGCTCGGCGTGTAGTCGTCGAGCGCCGACACCTGCGGCAGGTCGCCCGCGTACGCGAAGAGAACGCCGCTCATGATCCCGAGCATGGCCGCAAAGATGAACAGCGCCGCGATTCCGGCGCTGCGAACGACCTTGATGACGTAGGTGGCCATCTGAATTGAAGATTGCTAGTTGCAGATTGCTGAGTTACTCGTAGAAGTCCCAGTTGGCAAATTTTACTACGCCATCCGCCTGCAACCCCCCGGGACAAGCGCCGCCGGCCGAGGGGCTGTGCGTGGGTGCAACGGGCAAACCCTCACAACTGCGGCCAGAAGGCTGGCAACTCAGATTACGAATCTGGTTCTTGTTGAGCTTGGTCCGCCAATCCTCAGCGTAAGATTGACAATTGCTCACTCACTTTTTATACTAGGTTGGAGATCAGGATTCTCACGCTTTAGGGTCTTTTCCCTACAAGCCCGTTCACGCGAGGACTAAGTAAATGAGCAAAATCATCGGAATCGACCTCGGCACTACCAACTCCGTCGTGGCAGTCATGGAAGGCG
>QHWL01000366.1:0-1226 GCA_003222555.1 Acidobacteriota bacterium
TCGGCCTCGGGAGCGGCGCGCAGGGCCCCACTCCCGCGCGCTGAAGACTTCGGCCTCGGGCGTAGACCCTCGGCCTCGGGAGCGGCGCGCAGGGCCCCACTCCCGCGCGCTGAAGACTTCGGCCTCGGGCGTAGACCCTCGGCCTCGGGAGCGGCGCGCAAGGCCCCACTCCCGCGCGCTGAAGACTTCGGCCTCGGGTGTAGACCCTCGGCCTCGGCAGCGGCGCGCCGATCCCCATCCTTATTCAAGCGCGCTGGCGGCCCACCCCCAGCGCTGTTGCTCGCCTCCAGCGCGCCTCGCAGCGGCTCAGGGCTGTCACTCGCAGACGCCATAGCCGCTGGCCGGCGGCGGAGACGGTCGCGTTCGGATGACGCCTGATCTCTCTTCATGGCACCGGCGTGAGAGGCGCCCTTCCTCCAAGCACCGCAAGCACGTTCTCGACGGCGAGATCGGCCATGGCCGTCCGCGTTTCGGTGGTCGCGCTGCCGAGATGCGGTGCGAGCAGGACGTTTTCCATCTGCAGCAGATCGGGATGGATGGCAGGCTCGTTCTCATAAACATCGAGCGCCGCGCCCGCGATCAGGTGCTCCTGAAGCGCCCACGCCAGGGCCGCTTCGTCGACCACCGGCCCTCTGGCCGTGTTGACGAGATACGCGGACCGTTTCATCCGCGCCAGCGCACGCTTGTCGATCAGGTGCCGCGTCTCTGGCGTGAGCGGCACGTGCAGCGAGACGATGTCGGACGTGTTCAGCAGTCGATCGAGCGACACGTTCTCCCACGGCGCCTCGGTGTTCGGCGGGCCGGTCTCACGTCGCGACGTGAAGACGACCCGCATTTCGAACGCCGCCGCCCGGACGGCGACGGCGCGCGCGATACGGCCGGCGCCGACCAGGCCAAGTTGCTTCCCTCTCAGCTCGGACCCGAGCATGAAGTCGAGCGCCCATCCCTTCCACTGGCCGCGGCGCACGAGCCGCTCACCCTCTGACAACCGCCTCGTCACCGCCAGGATCATTGTCCACGTGAAGTTGGCAACCGACTCGGTCAGCACGTCGGGCGTATTCGTCACCACGACGCCGCGCGAACGGCTGTACGCGACGTCAATGTTGTTGTACCCGACGGCGATGTTCGCGACGATCTTCAGGTTCTGTCCGGCGTCGATGACCCTTTTGTCGATGGCATCGGTCAAAAGACAGATGAGCGCATCCTTGCCCGCGAGACGCGCACAG
>QHWL01000366.1:1269-5263 GCA_003222555.1 Acidobacteriota bacterium
GGTGAGGCAGGTGAGGCAGGTGAGGCAGGTGAGGACAGGTGAGGACAGGTGAGGCAGGTGAGTAACCTACCAGGCTCACCCGACGTACCAGACCTACCCGACCTACAAGGCCTACCAGACCCACCAGACCCACCCGGCCCACCCGGCCCACCTGCCCCACCTGCCCCTCAATGTCCATACGACTGGCAGTACCCGCAGTGATTGCAGCGTACCGTCGGCTCGATCAAACAAGCGCCGTCGCCTTCGCTGCCTCGCGCGACCGGCAGCAGCAATTGGCTGGCGTGCCCGCGATCGAACGACGGCGCAGCGTGGACCGGGCCTGCGGCGGCTCTTTGATCCACATGGCGCGCGATGGCCTCGCGTACGAGCGCTCGCAGTTCCTGCTCTGTCACGGCGCGAGGTCCACTTCGTCGACGATGCCGACGATTGCCGCGTCGACCGGCGCCGCTTTCGCGCCGAGCACTTCACCGGCAGCGCGCCCCTCGAGCACCACGAGCACCTTCTCGTGTACTCCTGCGCCGGCGCCGTCCACGGCAAGGAGCGCCGCGCCGCGCGGGGTGTCGTCCATGTTCAACGGCTGCACGAGCATCAGCTTGGCGCCTTCGAATTTGCGGTGCTTCTTTGTCGACACGAGCGTGCCGACGACGCGCGCGATTTGCATCAACGACCCAATCGCTTTCTCATTTTTCAACATCCCAGTGATCGACGATGCCGACGATGCTCGCATCGACGGGTGGCTCGATCGGATAGAACGGAAAGCTCGCTTCCTTGCCGCGCACGAAGAACACCTCCTCGCCGACGCCGGCGCCGATGGAATCGACGGCCACCAGCGGGCGCCCGGCCGGCTGTCGCTCTGGCGTCAGCGGCTGGACCACCAGCAGAGTGATACCCGACAGGTTCTCGTCCTTGCGAGTCGCGACGACATCGCCAATCACGCGGGCCAGTTGCATGTCGTAAAGTGCGAATCGCTATTCGCTCATCTCCACCGTGTCGACAATGCCGACGATGGCGGCATCGACGGGACAGTCCTTCAATCCGGACGCCATTCGCGCCGAACTGCCGCTCACGACGAGGACGGTTTCGCCGACGCCGGCGTCGACCGTATCCACCGCCACGAGATAATGGCCCTCAGACTTTCCACGGGGATCGACGGGCTGCACGACCATCAGCTTGTTGCTGACCAGGCGAGGGTCCTTGCGGGTCGCGACGACGGTCCCCACGATTTTGGCGAGCAGCATAGTTCAAGGATCAACGCGCGCTGCGCCCAGTGCCTGTGCTCACGCTTTCGTGATGGAGGCTTTGCCGATCGGGAGCGCGTCCTCGAGGTTCGCGTGCGGCCGCGGGATGACGTGCACCGACACGAGCTCGCCCACACGTCGGGCTGCCGCGGCTCCTGCGTCGGTCGCCGCCTTCACCGCCGCCACATCCCCGCGCACGATGGCGGTGACGTACCCCGCGCCGATTTTTTCCCAGCCGACCAGCGTGACCTTCGCCGCCTTGACCATCGCATCGGCGGCCTCGATCATCGCGACCAGGCCCTTCGTCTCGATCATCCCCAATGCCTCGCCCATGACGATCTCCTTCAGAGTGCCTACACCGCGACTATCGCAAGCTCCGGATGGCGTCCTCGATGAGCGCGGAGAGTTCGCGGTATGTTAACCGAATTTCCGCTTCCTCACCCGGCCGCTGGGCCGGCTGGACGCTACCGTCCGGAAGACCGGGGACGAGCCGAAGTCCCGAGCCCGCCGGGGCCTGCACGACCTGACATGTCGCGGGGTCCTCGCGATCGCCTGCGCCCGCCCCGGGCGAATCGGCAGGATCGGCGCAGATGGGCGCCGGCGCCGCGATCCCATAGGTGCCGCGCAACTCCTGCAGCCGCATCACCTCTTCGCGCGAGATCAGGTTCTCGCGTCCCAGCAAGCGGGCCACCAGACTGATCTTGGCGAAGTGCTCGACGGTTTCCATCTTGAAGTACGCCGAATACAAATCGCCGCCGACCGTCAGCGCGCCATGGTTGGCGAGCAACATGCCGTCGTGCGCCCTGATGTACTTTCTCACGGCCTCGGGGAGTTCCCTCGTCGACGGCGTCGCATACGCGGCGATCGGTACGCTGCCGAGCGTCGTCAACACTTCAGCCAGCACGGCGCGATCGAGCGGGATGCCGGCAACGGCAAACCCGGTCGCAATCGGCGGATGCGCGTGCACGACGGCTTGTACGTCCGGCCGCTGGCGGTACACCTCCAGGTGCATCAGCATCTCTGACGAGGGATCGCGCTCACCCTGGAGCTTGCGTCCGTCGAGATCGGTGACGCACATCATGTCCGGGGTCATGAACCCCTTGCAGACGCTCTTGGGCGTCATGAGCAGACGGTCGCCGCCGAGGCGCACGCTGATGTTGCCGTCGTTCGATGCGGTATAGCCGCGGGCGTACATGCGCCGACCGATCTCGACGATGTCGGCGCGCAACGAAGATTCAGTGCTCATGCGGGCGGGGCGCGGTATTTATCGCGACACTTCGCGGAACAGAAGAACAACTGTCGGCGTCCGTCGGTGATCATCACGGCGCGGTCGGGAATGACGAACACCCCGCACACCGGGTCGCGAACCATTTGAACACCGCGTTTGACCGCGCGCGTCGAGGAAGGCTGCCCCGATATCCCCGCAATGAGCCCATCGACCAGCCGCCAGAAGGCTCGCGCGATGAAGATGATGAGCACGAACAACAGCGCGACACGGACCATCGTCACACGCCGGGCTTCTGTTGGGTCGCGGCTGTGGAGGGGTGTGCCGAACGCAGGCTGTCGAGCGCCCGCTTGGCCGCCTGTCCTTCAGCAGAAGCTGGAGCGATCTCGAGGACCTGCTGCCAGGCCTTCATCGCGCCGTCGAGATCCTGTTTGCCGAACGCTTTCACGATGCCGACATTCAACAGGGTCTTGGTGTGCCTGGGATCGAGCTTGAGCGATCGATCGAACTGCTCCAGCGCTTTGTCCGGCTGATTCGTGTAGTAATAGCAGATTCCGAGATCGGTGCTCACGTCGACGTCGTTGGGGGCCAGTCTCACCGCTTCGCCGTACCACTTGATGGCGTCGTCGTACCGCTCGGCGTCGAAGTAGAGGTTGGCGAGCTGAGCGCGCGGCTTGACGTTGGACGGCTCACGCTCGGCAACCGACTTCAACGCGTTGACCTGCTTCTCGTCCAGAACGGCGGCGCGCGCACCGCCCGAGTCGCCCGCCGGCGCGGCGGCCGCTTGCGCGGCGACGGCGGCCGGGGCTCGCGGCGACGCCTGCTGCGTGCCGATGATCCAGCCGGCAATGAGACCAAACATGATCCCGGCCACGCCGAACGCGATGGACTCAGATTTCATATGCGGGAACATCTCCACCACGCAGAAATCCGCGTCTTCCGCGTCGTCTGTGGTGGAGAGTTCAATCCGATCATAACAGCGTGCGTCAAAACCAGTCCACCAACACCCGTCAATGACGGCCGGCCTGAAGAGCCTGGGGGACGCTGGCCTTCATCGTGTCTTCGTGCTTTCGTGGTTGCCTTCTCTGCGTTGAACGTGATCTGTTCTCACTCACGCAATCCGGCTGCAGCGGCGAGCACGTCCAGATACTCGCCAATCACTGTCTTCAGGCCAACAAAGAGCGCCCTTGACATGATGGCGTGTCCGATCGACACCTCGTCAAGATGCGGCAAGCCGCGAAAGATCACCAGGTTGTCCAAATCGAGATCATGACCCGCGTTGACACCGAGACCAAGCTCGTGCGCGAGGCTGGCAGCGTCAGCGAAAAGGTCGAACGAACGCCGCGCCGCCTCGGCGCCTTGCTCGAACGCGCGCGCGAAGGGCTCAGTATAGAGCTCGACGCGGTCGGCACCCGACGAGGCGGCCCAACGAACCGGCCCGGGCGATGCGTCGACAAACAAGCTCTCGCGAATGCCGCGCGAACGCAGCTCGGCCACGATGTCCGGCAGGCGATTTGTCGTCGGTCCGGGC
>QHWL01000366.1:5289-7398 GCA_003222555.1 Acidobacteriota bacterium
GTGCATTGGTCGGGGCGAACTTCGTGAACCAGATCGATCAGCTCGGCCCGCGGATCGCCTTCGATATTGAATTCGATTTTTGGCCGGCGCCCTGCCAGGACGCGTGCCACGTCGCGCACGTCCCCGGGCGTGATATGGCGCCGATCGGCGCGGGGGTGCACGGTAATGCCCGGCGCGCCCGCTTCCACCGACACTTGGACGGCGTCGACCACGCTCGGCGCGCGACCGCCGCGCGAGTTGCGGAGCGTGGCAACCTTATTGACGTTGACAGAAAGGCGAACCACTTTTCAAAGGTTCTGGGTTCTGGGTGCTCGGAACCCTCTTCAGCCTAGGTGCTCTTTCACCACATCGACGATTTCCTGCGCCCAGGCGCGGATCTCGGGCTCGTGCTGCCCTTCGAGCATCACGCGCAGCAGCGGCTCGGTGCCCGAGTACCGGACCAACAGGCGTCCCTGCCCCTCGAGGCGCGACTCGACACGCGAGATTACCGCAGCCACGCCGGGGACCTTCTGCAAGTCGCGTTTTTCGCGGACCCGCACGTTCAGCAGCACTTGCGGATAGCTCGTGAGGTCGGACGCGAGCTCAGCCAGGGGTCGCCCGGTTAGCGCGACCGTACGAAGCACGTTGAGCGCCGTGCACAGGCCGTCACCGGTAAACAGGTAATCCGAGAAGATGATGTGGCCGGACTGCTCTCCACCAAGCGTCAGCGCCCGGTTCATCATCTCTTCCATCACGTACTTGTCGCCAACCGGACAGCGCACGAGACTGATGCCGAGCTCCCGCAATGCGATCTCGAGACCGATGTTGCTCATCACCGTCGCGACGATGGCATTGCCCTTCAATCTGCCTTCGCGCTGCAGCTGGCGGCCGCACATCAGCAGGACAGCGTCGCCGTCGATGACGCCACCGCGATGGTCCACGAAAATCGCGCGATCGCCGTCGCCGTCGAACGCGATGCCCATCTGGCAACCGTGCTCGACGACAGTACGCGCGAGCGGCTCGGGATGAGTCGACCCGGAGTGGAGGTTGATGTTGCGTCCGTCCGGCTGGTTGCCGATGAAGAAGCTGTCGAAACCGAGGCTGCCGAACAATTTCGGCGCCACCGTCGTCGTCGCGCCGTTCGCGCAGTCGACGACCAGCGTGAACCCCTCGAGCGCCGGTGCTTCGGGAAACACGGTACGCAAGTGATCCAGATACGCTCCGACAAGATCGGCCTCCGCGATCCTTGGCGCGTCACCCCCCTTCGGGCTCCACGACAAATCGGCGACGATGGCCTCGACCTCACGCTCCACCCGTTCGGTGAACTTCTCGCCGCGCCCGGAAAACACCTTGATGCCGTTGTCCTCGAACGGGTTGTGCGAGGCGGAGATCACGACGCCGGCGTCGTAGCCGGCTAATCGGGTGAGATAGGCTACGGCGGGAGTCGGCACGATGCCGGCGCTCGTCACGGTCGCTCCTTCGGCCGACGCGCCATACGCCAGCTCCGCTTCTATCCAAGCGCCAGACTCACGTGTGTCGCGTCCGACCAAGAGCCGTGGCGATTCGGTTCCGTGCGGCAGCGCCCGAACCAATGCGGCGCCGAGCCGGCGCACTGTCGGTGGATCGAGCGGATACTGACCGGCGGTACCTCGCACGCCGTCGGTGCCGAAGAGACGGGGGACGGCAGAATCAGTTCTTAGCACTGGTAATCCGCACCTGCACCGCCGCCGGTTCGACGTGCGTGATGCCGACCTCGCGCGAGGTGTCCGCTCGGCCTGTCAGCTGGTACTCGCCGGAGCCAAGTCCGGCGAGATCGACGTACGCCGTGACGTCGTCGGGCTCGACGCGGTTGAGCACCTCGCGGCTTCCGCGCAGACCGACGGCCACTACGGAGGGGACGGCCTGTGCGGTGAGATTCGAGCCGAGGTTCCGCAGATGGACCGGACGATCGCGAACGGTGCGCTCGGACGGGGCCGGAAGCACTTGCACCGTCACGATGGCGGCGCGCGTGTTCTTCAGCCGCAGCGCCGGATCGAGGAGGCCAACCGTGACGGTCTCGCGCACGCGCTCGCGCGCTCCGGCCACCGAGACCGGTTCGGTGAGCGCCTCGGTCACTCGTTCGATCGCGCT
>QHWL01000367.1 GCA_003222555.1 Acidobacteriota bacterium
GTATTTTTAGAGCGCTGCTCAGGACGGGCAAGAACGGGGGCACCATCTGCATGCACGCCGAAAATGGCGGCGTCATCGACGTGCTCGTGCAGCGCGCGCTCGCCGAAGGGAAAACCGCACCCAAATATCACGCGCTCACGCGGCCCGCGCGCGCGGAGGCCGAGGCGACCCATCGCGCCATCGCCCTCGCCGAAATGGCCGACGTGCCGATCTACATCGTCCACCTGTCGGCCGCCGAGGCGCTCGAGATGGTGACCGAAGCACGCGACCGTGGGCTGCCTGCTTACGCGGAAACGTGTCCGCAATATCTGTTTCTCTCCTACGACAACTACGAGGAACCGGGGTTCGCCGGCGCGAAGTACGTGATGAGTCCGCCGCTGCGCGCGAAGGCCGCGCAGGACCAGTTGTGGCGCGGCCTCGCGTTCAACGATTTGCAGGCCGTCTCGACCGACCACTGTCCCTTCTGCATGAAGGAGCAGAAGGAGCTCGGCGTGGCCGATTTCTCGAAGATCCCCAACGGCGCGCCAGGCATCGAGACGCGCATGAGTCTCGTGTACGACGGGGGCGTGCGCGCCGGCCGCATCTCGCTCAACCGATTCGTGGAGCTCACCTCGACCTCGCCGGCCAGAATCTTCGGGCTGTTCCCGCGCAAGGGCACCATCGCGCCCGGTTCGGACGCCGACGTCGTCGTCTTCGATCCAAATCGTACGATCACGTTGTCCGCGCGGACGCTCCACATGAAGGTGGACTACAACCCGTACGAAGGGCGCCAGGTCACCGGCGCCGCCGACACGGTGCTGTCGCGCGGTCGTCCGGTCATCGAGAACGGCAAGTTCGTCGGACGCGCGGGCGCCGGATCGTTCATCAAGCGCGCCGGCCGCAGCTGAATGCGCATCTCAGCAGCAGCCAAATGCGCTACCACGGAGGTCTCGGAGGCTAACGGAGGTCACGGCTTTGGCTTGACGAAGAGGTTCCGTGTCCTGGGTGGTAGATCTTTTAGCGCAAGCGACAGCTCGGCGCCCCGGTCTCGCCCGAGGCCGAGAGTCTACGCTCGAGGCTGAGGGAGAGTGAAGTCCGTGCCAGCGAGCGGGGGTAGGGCGCGCGAGCATACACCCCGAGGCCGAGAGTCTACGCTCGAGGCCGAGGGACAGCGAAGTCCGTGCCGCCGAGCGGGGGTGGGGCCCCGCGAGAATTAGAAAATGATTACAACCCACGTCCTGGATACCTCCCGCGGTGAGCCTGCGGTCGGGATGACCGTCATACTTGAGATCCGCCAGGCAAGCGAGTGGAGCAGGATCGGACGAGGCACGACCGGCGGCAACGGACGCGTGGACACATTGACCGAAGGGAAAACCATCGCGCCCGGCACCTACCGGCTCACCTTCGATACCGGCTCCTATCACCGCAAGCAGGGGATCGCGACGCCGTTCTTTTCGGAGGTGAAGATCATGTTCAACGTGCGCGACACGGACCAGCTCTATCACGTGCCGCTGCTGTTGAGTGCGTTCGGATATTCGACGTATCGTGGGGCTTAACGCACTACCACCGAGGACACGGACAGGCAAGGTGCCCCAAATGAGGACACGGAAAATCTGGGTGATTGGTGGCCTCAGTCCGTATCCGTGCGTTCCGTGGTAGTGCTGTTGGTGTGAGGAGACCCCATGGCCGCGGACCTTTCGACGACGTTCACCGGCATTCGCTTTCAGAATCCGTTTCTGCTGTCCTCGGCGCCGCCAACTGAATCGGAGTCGAACATCCAGCGGGCGTTCGAGGCCGGCTGGGGCGGTGTCGTCACGAAGACGATCGGCCTGCACCCGGTCGTCAACGTCACCGGACCGAAAACCAAGTTCCTCCGTGCCGACGCAGACTCGCCGCATCTGTCGATGAAGAAGCGGCCGGGCGCCGCCTTGCACTCGTCGTGGAACTGGGAGCTCATCTCGGACAAAACGCTCGATTGGTGGGTGCCGCGACTGGGCCGCATCAAGAAAACGTTTCCCGACCGCCCGCTCGTCGCGTCCATCATGGCGGGCTCGGGCAACGACACGGAACTGCGTCACTGGCAGACGCTTGCTGTCGCGTGTCAGGACGAAGGCTGCGACGCGCTCGAGCTGAACCTCTCGTGCCCCCACATGGACCGGCAGGACATGGGATCGAACATCGGCAAAGATCGCGCGCTCGTGTCGATCGTGACGAAAGCGGTGAAGGAAGTCGCGCGCGTGCCGGTGTGGGCGAAGCTCACCCCCTCCACCACCAACATCGTCGTCGAGGCACGGGGTGCTTTTCTCGGCGGCGCCGACGCCATCTCGTCGTCCAACACGTTCACGTCGCTCCCGCTCCTCGATGCCGAGACGCTCGAATTCGAGATCAACGTCGACGGCCTCGTGTCCATGGGAGGCCTGGGCGGACCGGCGATTCTGCCGCTGTCGCTCGCGAAGATCTCGGAGCTCACGCAGGCGTTTCCCGACAAGAGCTTTTCAGGAATCGGCGGAATCTCGACCTTCGAGCACGCGCTGAATTACTTCCTGCTTGGCTGCGGTACCGTGCAGGTCTGCACGGCGGCCATGCTCGATTCCGCCATCGGACCGAACGTGATTCGCCTGCTGATTCAGGGGCTGGCCCGATTCCTCGAGAATCGCGCCGACAAAGGCTGGACACGCGTTGACGATTTTATCGGCCTCCGGCGCGACCGCGTCGTTGCCCAGTCGCGCATCCGCCGGCCTGACGAGAAGGAGTACCACGGCGGCCACGAGGCGGCGGAAGGGTACGCCGAGCCTACCGCGGTGTAGCGCGATGAGGTCCTCGCGCGGGCTCAAGGCCGTCGGCCGAAACGTTCTCCGCAAAGACGGGGTCGAGAAGGTGAGCGGCGCGGCCCGCTATATCGACGATCTGTCATTTCCCAATCTTCTCCACGCACGCACGATTCGATCGACCATTCCATCGGGCCACGTCGTCGACATCCAGTACCACGGCGACACCACCGGATTCACGATCGTCGACCATCGCGACGTGCCAGGCAGAAATATCGTCGCTCTGATAGACGACGACCAACCGTGCCTGGCCGAGCGTACGATCCGTCATTTCGCCGAGCCGATCGTGCTGCTGGCCCATGAAAATCGTGAGCGGTTGAACGCGGTCGACGTGCAGATCGCGTATCGCGAGGCGACCCCGAACTTCGATCCGGCAGCGTCGAAGACGTCATTCAAGACGATTGCAATCGAGAAAGGCAGCCTCGACGAGGGGTTCGCTGCGGCCGACGTCGTCGTTGAAGGGGAGTACCGCGCCGGCCATCAGGAGCAGCTATACATCGAGCCGAACGGCGCGATCGCGGTGCCCGCCGGCGGCGGGATCACCCTGTACGGTTCGATGCAGTGCCCGTACTACGTCCACCGGGCGCTGAAGGTGCTTCTCGGCCTTCCCGACCATAAAGTCCGCGTCATTCAGACCGAGACGGGCGGCGGGTTCGGCGGCAAAGAAGAGTATCCGTCGATGATCGCCGGGCACGCTGCGCTCCTCGCGCTCAAAGCAGGTCGGCCCGTGAAGCTCGTCTACGACCGGGTCGAGGACATGGTCGCCACGACCAAGCGCCACCCGGCGGTCATCCATCATCGCACCGGGGTGACACGCGACGGCCGGCTGACGGCCATCGACATCGACGCCCTGTTCGACGGCGGCGCGTACGCGACGCTCAGTGCCGTCGTGCTGTCGCGCGGGCTGATTCACGCGAGCGGACCGTATCGGTGCGACCACGTTCGCATCCGCGGCCGGGCGGTGATGACCAACACGCCGCCCAACGGCGCGTTTCGAGGATTCGGCGCCCCGCAAACGCAGCTGGCGGCCGAAATCCACATGGACCGGATCGCCGGCCAGCTTGGGCTCGATCCCGTCCGGGTCCGCGAAATCAACGCGCTGCGCCCTGGGGACACCACGGCGACCGGTCAGCGCCTCGGCGATTGCAGCGCGCTGCAGGTGCTCCGCGCGGCGGTCGAGCGCAGCGCGTTCAAGCGCCGCCGGCGCGCGCTGGCCGGCACGAACCGCGGCATCGGGCTCGCCCTGTTCTTTCACGGATCCGGATTCACGGGCGGCGGAGAGGTGGCGCTCGCTTCGAAGGCGTCGCTTGCCCTCACCGGAAGGGGCGCGCGCATTTTCGTCGCGAGCACCGAGATCGGCCAAGGCACGCGCACCATGCACGCGCAGATCGTGGCCGACACGCTGGGCGTGCCGTACGACTGCGTCGAGGTGAACGCCGCCGACACGGGCGAGGTGCCCAACAGCGGTCCGACCGTCGCGTCGCGGACGTGCATGGTCGTCGGCCGGATCCTGCAGCGTTGCGCCGAGGAGATGCGCGAGCGGCTCGGTACACTGACGCCGGGCGAATACCTGCGCACCCACGGACCGCTGGTCATCACGAAGCAGTACGAGAAGTCATCAGCGATTGCTTGGGACGATCACAGCTACCGCGGGGACGCCTATGGCAGCTACGGCTGGGCGTGTGACGTCGTGGAGGTTGAAGTCGATCCGGATACGTGGCAGGTCAAGCCGACAGCGTTCACGACGGTCCACGAGATCGGAAAAGCCATCCACCCGATGCTCGCATCCGGCCAAATCGAGGGAGGCAGCGCGCAGGGTATCGGGTATGCGCTCTTCGAGGAAGTCGTCATGCGCGATGGGCGCATGGCGAACTGTCAGCTCACCAACTACATTGTTCCAACGACCCTCGACACGCCGGCGATCGACGTCGTGATGCTCGAGAACCCGTATAAGCACGGTCCGTTCGGCGCCAAGGGCGTTGGCGAGATGCCCATCGATGGCCCGGCGCCGGCCATCATCAATGCGCTGCGGCATATGGGAATCGATCTGCGCGAGATCCCGGCCACGCCGGAGAAGATCATGGCGGCCTCAGCCGAACGCACCGGTTCCGGTATCACGAAGTCACGAAGCGCACGAAGGTACACGAAGCCTTCATCTAAAACGCTTCATGCTCTTCGTGAGAAGCCCTAGAGTGATATTCAGCCTCAACGGCAAACGCACGCGAACGAACGCGCATCCCATGAAGCGTCTCCTCGACGTGCTGCGCGAAGACTGTGGGCTCACCGGTACGAAGGAGGGCTGCGGGGAAGGCGAGTGCGGTGCGTGCACGGTGCTCTTGAACGGCGCGCCGGTCAACTCGTGTCTGGTGCCGCTGGTGCACGCCGCCGGCTCGCGCGTGACGACAATCGAGGCGCTCGGCGGGCGTCATCGGCTGCAGCGCGCGTTCGTCGAGCACGGCGGCGCGCAGTGCGGCATCTGCACGCCTGGCATGATCATGGCCGCCATCGCGCTCGGCCCGAGGCCGTCGATCGAGGGAATCCGGGCTGGCCTGGCGGGCAATCTCTGCCGGTGCACCGGCTACTCGTCGATTTACCGGTCTATCGCGGACGCCAGCCGGCGTGCCCTTGTAAGGCCTGCTCAGAAACATGCGGCGTTTGAACGCAGGGCTCGCAGAGCGCGCTGAGAAATCCTTGGGCGGAGCCTGCGAAAAAAACGTACGTAGTGTCCGCCTGTAGGCGGACCTTGCCGAACCGGCTAAAGCCGGACACTACGTACAATTGGCGAATTGGCGGTCAGATGAAGAAACCCTGATGCTGGGATCGATATCCAATCGTCAAGCCACGTGGTTCGTTCACAAGTTCCGGAGGGCGGACCTTCTCAGGTCCGCCGATGAAGAAACCCTGATGCTGGGATCGATATCCAATCGTCAATTGTTCCAGCCGCGGTCACTGACCGACGCGCTCAGCATGCTGCGCGACGAAGGCCCGCTCGTGCCGATGGCGGGCTGCACCGATTTGTACGTAGCGCTGAATTTCGGGACGCTCGACGACACGCGGTTTTTAAACCTCTGGCCGCTCGACTCGCTTCGTCGGATCGAGATGCGCGGCGACGTCCTGTCGATCGGCGCGCTCGCGACCTACACCGACATGAGGCGATCGCCGCTCGTGCAAAAAATCCTGCCGATGCTCGTCGCCGCCGCGCGCGAGATTGGCGGCGTGCAAGTCCAGAACCGCGGTACCCTCGGCGGCAACGTGGCGAATGGCTCGCCGGCAGGCGATACGCTCCCGGTTCTCGCGGCGGCCGACGTCGTCGTCGTGCTACGGAGCGCCGCCGACATGCGGCGCGTGCCATTCAGCGAGTATTACACCGGCTACCGCCGCTCGGTGCTCGGTCCGGGCGAGCTGATTGTCGCCTTCGAGTTCCGGAAGCTCCACGGCCGCCAATGGTTCAGGAAAGTCGGTACGCGCGCGGCTCAGGCGATCTCGAAGGTCGTCATGGCGGCCGTCGCTGGCGATCCGCCGCGTATTGCCGTCGGCAGCGTTGCTCCCACGGTCGTGCGACTGCCAAGCACCGAGGCGGCGCTCGGCCGCGGCGCCTCGATCGACGAGGCGCGGCAGATCCTTCTCGAAGAGATCGCCCCGATTGACGACGCCCGCTCGACGGCCGAGTACCGACAGCGCGTTGCCGCCAACCTGCTTGCACGTTTTTGGAATGACTCTTTCATCACGAAGTCACGAAGAACACGAAATTTATAAATGTTCTTCGTGGCCTTTGTGTCTTCGTGATAAACACGCCGATCGCGGGGCCCGAAGGGCCGGATGGTTCGTCCAAACGGGCCTAGCGCGATCGAGACAGTTGAGATTCGATGCTCGTCATTCGCGGTCAGCGGGTCGTGTTGCCGGACGGCGAACGTCCCGCTTCCATTCATGTCCAGAACGGTACGATCGCCGCGGTCGCGGCATACGATGACGTTCCCACCGGCGCGGACGTCGTTGATGCCAGCGACGCCGGCGATCTCGTGATCTCACCGGGGATTGTCGACACCCACGTCCACGTCAACGAGCCCGGACGCACCGAGTGGGAAGGGTTCGACACCGCGTCGCGCGCGGCCGCGGCCGGCGGCGTGACCACGATCGTCGACATGCCGCTCAACAGCGTCCCTGCGACGACGACGGTGGCCGGGCTCGCGGCGAAACGGCAGGCGGCCGCCCACCGATGTCACGTCGACGTCGCCTTCTGGGGCGGCGTCGTGCCCGGCAACCAATCACAGCTCGACGGTCTGATCGACGCGGGCGTTCGCGGGTTCAAGTGCTTCCTGGTACCGTCCGGCGTCGACGAGTTCCCGGCGGTCGCCGAAGAAGACCTGCGGCGGGCGTTGCCGACGCTCGCGCGGCGCGGTGTGCCTCTCCTGGTGCACGCCGAAACGCCCGCGCTCATTCGCCGTCCGAGCGGCGACCCCCGACGGTATGCTTCGTATCTCGCGACACGGCCGGCCGACGCGGAGGTCGACGCCGTGGCGTTGATGATTCGGCTCGCCTCGGAATTTCACGTCGATACGCACATCGTCCACGTTGCCGCCCGGGCCGCCGTCGAGACCATCGCGCGTGCACAATCGGAAGGGGTGCCAATCAGTGCCGAAACCTGCCCGCATTATCTGACGTTTGTCGCGGGCGATATCCCGGACGGCGCCACGCTGTTCAAGTGCGCGCCGCCGATTCGTGAGGCGACCGACCGCGAGGCGCTCTGGGACGGTCTGCGACGCGGCGTTCTTGGCCTGGTGGCCACGGATCATTCGCCGGCGCCACCGGCGCTGAAGTCCACGGGCGATTTCACGCTCGCCTGGGGCGGTATCGCCTCGCTGGAGCTGGCGCTGCCGGTCGTCTGGACCGGGGCGCGGACCCTCGCGCGCTGGATGAGTTACCGGCCGGCGTCACTCGCCGGGCTGTCCGATCGGAAAGGCCGAATCGCGCCGGGACATGACGCAGACGTGATCGTGTGGGATCCGGATCGCGAGCGTTTCGTCGATGCCGAACGCCTACAGCAGCGGCACAAGCTCACGCCCTACGCCGGCCGCTCGCTTCGAGGCGCCGTTCATACGACGTTCGTGCGCGGGGAGCGCGTGTGGCAGGATGGAGATGTCGTACGTCCTTCGGCCGGACATCTGTTATGACCGCAACCTTTCTCGATCTCGTCGATCTCGCTTCCGAGCGTCTCGGTGCGGCCGTCGTGGCGGCCAACGACGAGTTCTTCGGGTCCAAGGACCATCTGATCAAGGCCGAGGCGCCAATTTGCCGCGAAGGTGAATATACCGATCACGGGAAATGGATGGATGGCTGGGAGACGCGCCGGCGTCGCGGGACGGGACACGACTGGTGTATCGTCCGCCTTGGCGTTCCCGGCCTCGTCCGGGGCGTCGACCTCGATACGTCGCATTTCAAGGGGAACCATCCGGAGTCGTGCGCAATCGAGTTGTGCGATCTGCCTGGCGTGGCGACGGGCGACGAGCTGGCGCGCGCCGAGTGGCGAGAAGCGCTGCCGCGCACGCCACTCGCGGGCGACTCCCACAACCAGTTCGCCATCGACGGCGCGTCGAAGGCGACGCATCTTCGGCTGCGGATCTATCCCGACGGCGGTGTCGCGCGGCTGCGCGTGTACGGCGACGTCGTAGCGGATTGGGCGCGGCTGGCACGGCGCGGCGAGGCCGATCTCGCCGCAGTGGAGCACGGAGGCGTTGTCGTCGCGTGCAGCGACATGCGTTTTGGATCGTGCCACAACCTCATCATGCCCGGCGACGCCCGGCACATGGGCGATGGCTGGGAGACGAGTCGGCGTCGCGGTCCCGGTCACGACTGGGCGATTGTCCGGCTGGGAACGCCCGGAACAATCCGGCGCGTCGAGGTCGACACGCGCTACTTCAAGGGCAACGCGCCAGGTGAGTGCAGCCTCGAGACGTGCGCTGTTCGACCATTGCAGGGCGGGACCCTCCGAAAGGCTGGAGGGACGGCGTGGGACGATCGGGCTGCGGTGTCATGGCAGGAGCTCTTGCCCCTCACGCCGCTGCGGCCCCACTCGCGTCACACGTTTGAAGACGAATTGAAGTCGATCGACGAGGTCACGCACGTGCGCTTCAATATTTTTCCGGACGGCGGCGTAGGCCGATTGCGGCTGTTCGGACGGCCATGCTCATCAACGCTCTGAACGCGCTCTCGGAAGACGCCGCCGTCGCTGAACTGCTGCACTGTTGCGGGTCGACCCGCTGGGCTAGGCGCATGGCGGCCGCGCGGCCGCTCCCCAGTTTCGAGGCCATGTCCATGGTGGCTGACAGGATTTGGGCATCGCTCGAGCCGCAGGACTGGCTGGAGGCGTTTCGCACTCATCCGCGGATCGGGGAGCAGGGGGGCGCTCGCTCGATGACCGACGCGGTCGGAGAGCGGCTCGCCAAGGCCAATCGTGAGTACGAGGCGCGCTTCGGTTACCTCTTCATCGTGTGCGCGACTGGGAAAGGCGCCGAAGAGATGGTTGCGATCCTCGAACGCCGCCTCGCCCACGCTCCCGGCGAGGAGCTGCGCATCGCCGCCGAAGAGCAGCGAAAGATCATGCGCCTGAGACTGTCGAAATTACTGGACTTCGGATCATGACGAACCTCGCCTGGAACCGGTACGGCAAGTCCCGCGTGCGCCTCGTGAAGGTGCGGCGCGCGCGCGATCCGCACGAGATCGTCGATCTGACGCTCGACGTGTCGCTCGAGGGCGCGTTCGACGAGGTGTACGTAGATGGCGACAACCGATCGTGTCTGGCGACCGACACGATGAAGAACATCGTCTATGCGCTCGCGCGGCAGGACCCCATCGAGCATGTCGAGGCGTTCGGCCTGCGGCTCGCAGGACATTTCGCGGCCAAGCCAGGCGTCTCGCGCGTCCGCATCGCGGCGTCCGAGCATCGCTGGGAGCGGCTGTCCGCCAACGGCCGTCCCCACCCGCACGCCTTTGGTGAGGCCGCGGCCGAGGAATGGACCACGGTGATTACCCGCGACGCCGGTGGCGCCGACGTGAGGTCCGGATTGACGAACCTCATCATGTTGAAGACGACCGACTCGGCGTTCTCCGGTTTTCCGCGCGACGAGTACACGACGCTGCCGGAAACCGAGGATCGGATTCTCGCGATCTCAATGACCGCAGCCTGGAGGTATCGACCGGGCGTCACCGACTTCGCCGCGCGTGAGCGCATGCGCACCGCGCTCGTCGAAACGTTCGCCGTCCACGACAGCCGGTCCCTGCAGCACACGTTGTATGCGATGGGGGAGGCTGCGCTGGCGATGTGCTCCGACGCGACCGAGATCACGCTCACGCTGGCCAATCGCCATCACCTGCTCGTCGATCTCACGCCGTTCCGGATCGACAACCCGAACGAAGTTTTCGTCGCGACCGATCAGCCGTTCGGCCTCATCGAAGGTACGGTGCGGCGGCAGAACTGAAAGCGCTACCACGGAGGTCACGGAGGGAGATACACAATAACGGAGGTAACCGCTTTTTTCGTACAAAACCAATCCGTGTCCTCCGTTTTGTTCTCCGTGTCCACAGTGGTAGAGCCCGTTGCAGGTTTGGCTGCACATGTGATCGACCCGAAAGCGCTACCACGGAGGAGATTCACGATAACGGAGGTCACGGGCTTTTTTGGCACAAAGCCAATCCGTGTCCTCCGTTTGTGTCCGGTGTCCTCCGTGGTAGAGCCTTTTCTCAGCCAGCCCGATTCTTCAGGATCTTCACAAACGACCTGCCTCGCAGTTCGTCGAGCGTGAGGCCGCTCATGTCGACCGCCTCCTGTTCGGAGATGGCCCCGCAGTTCATCGAGCGCAGGAAGTAGTTCAGCAGCCCCTGCCCGGTCGCGGCATCGTCGAACACGCCGCCGGCGAGCGTCGCCTGCGCCGCCTTGTGGACGAAATTCCGCAGCCGCTCCGACGCGGCGTCGAGTCCTTCGAGGAAGAACGCGTACACGGCGGCGTATCGGGTCGGGAGCTGCGCCGGATGGAGATCCCACCCCTGGTAGAAACCGGTGACGAGTGAATGCCGCACGTGCTCGGCATGCAGCCGCCAGGCGCGGTGGACTGCGCGGGTGTTCTGGTCGCGCTGTGGTTGCGACAGCGCGCCGCCCGGCGCCGCCCGGTGCGGTCCGACGGGCATGATGTTGGTAGCTCCGTCGGAGAGCCAGATGCCGGTGCCGGCGAGAGCCACCTGCATCACGTGCTTCGCAAAATCGCAAACCGGGTGGAGCATGGTTTGGTGTGCCGCGGTGATGCTGCACGCGGCGGTGTAGTCGTATGTGCCGAAGTGCGCCGCGACCACCCGGCCCCTGCCCCCCGCGAGGAGCTGCGGAACAGCAACACTTCCGTCTTCGGCGAAGATCGACTGCGTCGTCTCGATCATCAGCTCGAATTGCAGCGTGCCGGCGGGAAGGTTCCGCCAATATTCGAACGCATCACATGCAGAGGCGAATGCGGACACTTGTTCCGGCGCTGTGATCTTCGGGAGCGTGACGACGAAGTTGGGCGGAAGTGCGCCGCCTGTGCGTTCGAGCGTTCTCGTCAAGAACAGATCGAAGGTGCGCAGGCTGCGCCGCTTCAACTCTTCGCTGAGTGGCTTGATCCGGATCCCGATGGCGGGAGGCAACGTTCCCGCAGACAAGCCGGCCGCCACTTCATCGGCCGCGGCCTGCGCGAAGCGATCCTCCTCTTCGTCGGGACGATGACCGAAGCCGTCCTCGAAGTCGATCCGGAAATCCTCAATCGGCTCGCGCGTCAACTTGTCCACGACGCGGGGATAGATGCGCGCCGCGAGGTCGTGATCGAGAGCGACCGCGTCGCCCAACGCCGGGCCGTCCGGCGCGTACTCCTGAAGCGTCCGCAGCGCCACGGCGCCGAGCTTCTGGGCCGAATCCGCCTTGAAGAGGTGGGCGCCGCCGTAGACCGTGTGCACCGGCTGGCGGCGCAGCAACTCGCCTGGGAAATGCTTCGAGACGCGCGCGTTTGCCCTGTCGAGCGCGTCGAGACACGCGGTGACCACGCCTTCGGGGATGCTCGTGTCGGCCATGGCCCGGAAGTGTAGACCAGGTCGCTTTGGACCGCCGTACGTCGTGTCCGGCTTCAGCCGGACCTGTGGTCCTCACGACGGAGCAGCTCTTCGAGCGCTTCGCGATGCGTCGCCAGAAACAGGCGGTCCTTGTCGCGTCCCGCTGAGTGCTTCGATTGGACGATGTGAAGTAGTCGGGCAGTAGGAATTTCCACGCCGTCCGCGACGAACATCCGCCGTTCGCGCCGGCAACGCCGATCAGGACAAACCGGACCGATTGGTCTTGGAGCGCGCGGGCGAGTGGAGCGAACGGGTCCACAAAACTAGAGCGGCCTCAGGCGCTTGAAGTGTTCTCGAAAGGCGTGTTCCATGCGCCAAACCCAGGTCTTGTCTGCGCCCGACTGGTTTTCGGGCAACGCTTCGGCAATCGCAATGGCGCGCAGGTACTCCGCATCCAACTCGATGCGGATTGACGCGGCCAACTCGGTCGCCTCGCGAAGCGCGCGCAGCCCGTCCTCGAGTGTCGGTTTCATGACGCGATTGTAGCGTCAATCATGCAATCTGTGTCGGGCGCTGGCCGTTTCCGCCGTATAATCTCGCCACTCACAGAACGATACTGAGGACCAGGACTTCGCCTCTCGCGAGTCGCGGCAGTCGGCGGCGCCGCGAGAGGCATCGGGCCGGCGCCGATCGGACGCCCGATTGCACCCACTTGAGGGAGGGTCCGGGGACAGCCGTGGCAGACCTGAAGGTGACCAGAACGCCCTCGGCATGACACGCGCGCGTCAACTGGATCTGGAACGGACCCGCCATGCGCAATGAACGCCGGCTGGCTGATGGTCGTGTCGAACTCGTCGACACGCGCCGTGTGGAAGCGAGCCCGCTCTACAACCACGACCTTGCGCCGGTGCCGGTGGTCCGACGCAACTGGACCACGTACAACTACGCCGCGCTCTGGGTGAGCATGGCGCACTGCATTCCAACCTACATGCTGGCCTCGGGGTTGATGGCGGCCGGCATGAACTGGTCGCAGGCGCTGGTCACCATCCTCCTTGGGAACACGATCGTCCTCGTCCCGATCCTGCTCAACTCGCATCCCGGCACCCAATACGGCATTCCGTTTCCCGTGTTCGCGCGCGCGGCGTACGGGACGATGGGATCGAATGTGCCCGCCCTCATGCGCGCGCTCGTCGCGTGCGGCTGGTTCGGCATCCAGGCCTGGATCGGCGGGGAGGCGCTGCACACGATGTTCAGGACGATCGTGCCCGGGTGGGCCACACTGCTCGGCGCCGGCATGGGCGGACACACGACCACCGAGTGGCTGTCGTTCCTCCTGTTCTGGGGACTGAACGTCTTCATCATCTACCGCGGCATGGATCTGCTGCGCGAGGTCGAGAACTGGGCGGCACCCTTCGTGCTCGTGATGACAGGCGCGCTGTTGTGGTGGGCGGTCTCGAAAGCCAACGGCTTCGGTCCGCTCCTCGCGCAACCCGGCAAATTCCACACGCTGGGTGAATTCTTCCCCGTCTTCGTGCCGTCGCTCACCGCGATGATCGGATATTGGGCGACGCTCTCGTTGAACATGCCGGACTTCACGCGGTTCGGCAGGAGCCAACGCGAGCAGATCGTCGGTCAGGTCGTCGCCTTGCCGACCACGATGTCGCTTTTCGCCGCGATGGGCGTGATGATCACGAGCGCGACGACGATTATCTACGGGGCGCCAATCTGGGATCCGGTGCAGCTCGTGGGCCGCTTCAGTTCGCCGGTCATCGTCGCGATCGCGATGTTCACGGCGGTCGTCGCGACGCTCGCAGTCAACATCGCGGCCAACGTCGTGTCGCCGGCCAACGATTTCGCGAACGCGTTTCCCCGGCTCGTGAGCTTCAAGACCGGAGGCTTGATTACGGGCCTGCTCGGCATCATCATTCAACCCTGGAAGCTACTGGCCGATCCCTCGGGGTACATCTTCACGTGGCTGCTCGGATACTCGGGCGGGCTGGGATCGATTGCGGGGGTACTGATCGCCGACTATTGGATTATCCGCCGGCGTGAGCTTCGGCTCGAGGAACTGTATCTGGCCGACGGCGCCTACCGGGGCTGGAACTGGCGGGCCATCGCGGCGACCGCCATCGGCTGCGCGTTCGCCTGGGGCGGGCTTGTCATTCCCGCGCTCAAGCCGCTGTACGACTACGCGTGGTTTGTCGGCTTTTTCGTCGCCGGCATCACGCATCTCGCGCTGGCGCCGAACCGCGCGACCGTCAACGCCGCCGCGGAGTTCGCAGAGGGGTCAGCGCGCTCGCTGTCAAACTGAAAGGTCCTTCAATGGCCACCATCCACAGTGTGACGACGACGGTAGCCGGCCGCGCGAACCAGCGCAACGCCGTGCTCGCGGGATTCCTAGGCTGGACGCTCGACGCGTTCGACTTCTTCATTCTCACGCTCATTCTCGGCGACGTCGCTCGGGCCTTCGGAAAGACGCGTCCGCAGATTGCGTGGGCGATCACGATGACGCTGGCGATGCGGCCGGTCGGGGCCATCGTTTTCGGCATGATGGCCGACCGTTTCGGGCGGCGGATCCCGCTCATGGTGAACGTCGTGTTTTACGCCGTCATTTCCGTGCTGTGCGGGCTGGCGCCGAGCTACCGCGTGTTCCTGATCCTGCGGATGCTCTTCGGCATCGGGATGGGCGGCGAGTGGGGCGTGGGAGCGTCGCTCGCGCTCGAGTCGGCGTCGCCGCGGCTCCGGGGTCTGCTGTCGGGCCTCATACAGGAGGGCTACGCGGTCGGCAACCTGCTGGCGGCGCTCGCGTTCCTCACGGTCTATCCGTATTTCAACGCGCGGTATCCGGGCAACGGCTGGCGCGTGATGTTCTTCGTCGGCGGGCTGCCGGCGCTGCTCTCGCTGTTCATCCGCGCGAAGGTGAAAGAGTCGGAAGCGTGGCACGAACATCGGACCGACTGGACCACCTACCGCCGATCGCTCGTCCAGCACTGGCGCCGCTTCCTGTACCTGGTGCTGCTGATGACGATGATGAACTTCATGTCGCACGGCACGCAGGACATGTATCCCACGCTGCTCGGCACGCTCGGGTACGGGAACGACCGAATCGCCTACCTCACGATGCTGTCGATGATCGGTGCGGTGCTGGGCGGTCTCGTATTCGGATACTATTCGGATCTTTCTGGCCGCCGCCGCGCGATGATGACGGCGACCACCTGCGCGTTCGTCGTCGTGCCGTTCTGGATTGCGGGAATCAGTCCCGTGTTCACCCTGGTCGGCGTATTTCTGATGCAGTTCTTCGTGCAGGGCGCGTGGGGCGTGATTCCGGCGCACATCAACGAGTTGTCGCCTGGCAGCCTGCGCGGGTTCTTCCCGGGATTTGCTTACCAGCTCGGCGTGCTGTGCGCGTCGAGCATTCCGTACTTGGAGTCAGCACTGGGCGAGATGTTCACCTATCGCCAGGCGATGGGGGGCCTCGTCACGGCCATCCTCATTGGCGCCTTCCTCGTGACATATTTCGGGCCGGAGGCGCACGGAGTGACGTTCCGCAAAACGCCGGTGCGCCAAGCCGTCGCTTAGATTGCTCGGAAGCCCAAAGAGCCTATCAAAATGCGACGTTAACGCAGAGCTCGCAGAGCACGCAGAGAAATCCTTGGGCATTTCTTCTCTGCGGCCTCGGCGGTCTCCGCGTTGAACGTGACCGGTTCACAATCTCTGAGGACTGCGCCACTCTAGGCTCGTGAGAACGGCTCTAGCCGCGAAAGAATCCTAGTGCGGCGATCGCCAGTCCGACGCTCGTCCCGGCGAAGGAGATCCACCAGAACATCAGCGTTCCGGTCAGCAGGGCGATCGAGCAGAGCACGATCGCGACCTCGAGGCAGATTTCCGCTGCGTCGAAAAACGTGGCGCGCCGGGCAGTGGCCTGAGTCTCCTCGTCCAGCTTTTCGTTCGTCTTGCGGATGTCCTCCGCCTGCTCCTTTTCCTCTTCGCCTTTTTTGGCCCACTCCGCCGCGGCGGCG
>QHWL01000335.1 GCA_003222555.1 Acidobacteriota bacterium
AATCCCGGTCCATGTTATAAAATGACACAAGAAGACACTAATGTCGTTAAACGACTTAGTTCGCCTTTTCCAGGCAGAATTAGGTCTGCCCCGAAACCACGGCGCCTCGAACGGTGGAAGGCTTGGCCTCAGTGGATAATGGCGCCATGGACTCGAAGCTGCTCCACGACATGTTCTTCCTCGGACTGCCGACCGCCGAAAAAATTCTGCGCCCGGTGATCGTCTACGCCTTCCTCATCGTGGGTCTCCGGCTCGCGGGCAAGCGCGAGCTGGCGCAACTGAACCCGTTCGATCTCATCGTGCTGCTGACCCTTTCCAATACGGTACAAAATGCGATCATCGGCGAGGACAACAGCGTGACGGGCGGCCTGATCGGTGCGGCGACGCTGCTCGTCGTGAACCATGTCGTGGTGCGGTACCTGTACAGTCACGAACGGGTCGATCGGCTCGTCGAAGGCGACCCCGACGTGCTGATCGAGAACGGCGTCATCAAGCTGGATCGACTCAAGAACGAGCTCATTACGATCGTCGAGCTGCAATCGGCGGCGCACAAACAGGGGTTCGGCTCGCTCGACGAAGTCGACCGGGCGATTCTCGATCCCGGCGGCAGCATCTGCTTCACCGCGAAGAAGCCGACGCCGGACCGGGCACGGCACGACGAGCTGATCTCGCGGCTCGACCAGATTTCGGCGCAGCTGGCCGCCCTGCGGCCCTGATACATCTACGATTTCCGATCGACGATTGCCGATCGTCGCTTAGGTTAGGTTAGAGCCTGTGAAAAAATGCGACGTTTGAACGCAGAGCTCGCAGAGCACGCAGAGAAATCCTTAGGCATTTCTTCTCGGCGGCCTCCGCGGTCTCTGCGTTGAACGTGATTTGTTCACAACCTCTTTCGGAAATCGGAAATCGGCAATCTGAGATTGTAGATGAGAATGGCTGAGATGTCGGTCGGGCCGCCTCAGCATTGACGCTCGAGAGCGCGGCCGACTACGATGAGCCACGTTGTCGATCACGGTGCCCGCGCGCCACATTCCGCTCGATGCCATCCGCGACGCGGCGGCGGCGGCGGCGGAGGGCGGCGCCATTCGCACACCACTCATTCGTCTCGAGTTGCCGCCGACTGCCGGGTTTGCAGGATCCGGCCTGCCGAGGGCCGTTCCCGACATCTATCTCAAGCTCGAAGTCTTGCAGCCGATTGGCTCGTTCAAGATCCGCGGCGCGTACAACGTCGTGCGACAGCTACCGGCCGAGCAACTGAAGGAAGGCGTTTGGACAGTCAGTGCTGGTAACGCCGCGCAGGGGGTCGCCTACGCGGCGCGCAAAGTCGGCGCGCGCTGCTCCGTCATGGTGATGGACACCGCGCCAGAGACCAAGCTCCAGGCGATTGCGCGACTCGGCGCGACGATCGTCACGGCCACCTACGATGAGTGCTGGCGGACGGTCGAATCGCATCATTCCGATCGGATGACCGGCTATTTCGTCCATCCTTTCGACGACGACCGGTTCATCGCGGGCAACGCCACGGCGGGTTTGGAGATTCTCGAAGATTTACCCGACGTCGACGCGATCGTCGCGCCGCTCGGCGGCGGCGGTCTGCTGGCTGGCCTTGCGGCGGCCGTGCGCGAGCTGAGACCGCAAACCAGGATCTACGCGGCCGAGCCGGAAACGGCGGCGCCGCTCAGCGCTTCGCTCCTCGCGGGGCGCCCCGTGTACTTCGACACGTGGCGCGCGTCGTTTGTCGACGGCGCCGGGGGCAAGTCTGTCCTCGAGACGATGTGGCCGCTGCTGGCGGAGCTCGCGGGGTCGATCGTGGTCCCGCTCGACGAAGTCGTGCGCGCGATGAAGTTTGTCGCGGAACGGACGCACGTCATCGCCGAAGGGGCCGCCGGATGCGCGATCGCCGCTGCTCTCGGCGGACGCGCAGGAGCGGGGAAGGTCGTCGCCGTCGTGTCTGGTGGCAATATCGATCTGGCGAAGTTCGCGTCACTCGTCGGCGCGTGTGACGCTCCTTACTCGTCAATCGTAAATCGTCAATGAACAAATACTCCAACCTCGCCCCCCCTCCCGCGCGCATTTCCCGGCTCCATGACCTCGCGATCGACCTGTGGTGGAGCTGGAACGACGCGCGCAAGGTATTTCGGCGCCTCGATTACCCGCTCTGGCGCGCAACGGCGCACAACCCCGTGCGCATGCTGCAGGTGATTCCGCATGAAAAAATAGAGGCCGCGGCCTCGGATCCGGAATTTCTGAGAGTCTACGATCTTACAATCGCCGCACTCGAGTCGGCGCGGGCGGCCCACAACACCTGGTGGACGCGCACGTTCCCGCACCTCGACGGCCAGTCGGTCGCGTACTTTTCCGCGGAGTTCGCGATCCACCAGTCGCTGCCGATCTACGCCGGCGGGCTCGGCGTTCTGGCCGGCGATCACTGCAAGGAAGCGGGCGACCTCGGCGTGCCGCTCATCGGCGTGGGGTTCATGTACCCGCAGGGTTACTTCCATCAGCACATTTCGGCCGAAGGGTGGCAGGAAGAAAGCTACGAGCATCTGAACTGGGCCGACGCGCCGATCGAGCCGGCGATGGCGCCCGACGGGAAGCCCTGCGTCACGGCGGTGCCGCTCGGTGACCGCTCCGTGCTCGTCGCCGTGTGGCGCGTGCGCATCGGCCGCGTCACGCTGTACCTGCTCGACACCGACCTCGAGGAGAATGCGCCGTGGGATCGCGAGCTCTCGGCGCGCTTGTACGGCGGCGACCGCGAAACGCGCGTCCAGCAGGAAATCGTTCTTGGCATCGGCGGCGTGCGCACGCTCAAGGCGCTCGGCGCGAATCCGGCGGTGTTCCATTTGAACGAAGGGCACGCCGCGTTCGTCGTGCTGCAGCGCATTCGCGACCTCACCGAACAAGGAGCGACCTTCGACGAGGCGCTCGACCAGATCCGCAGGACCACCATCTTCACCACGCATACGCCCGTCGCCGCGGGTCACGACGCGTTTCCTTTCCATCTGGTCGAAAAACATCTCGCCGGCGCCTGGGGGACGCTCGGACCCCACCGCGATCGTTTCCTCGCGCTCGGCGCGCACGACAGCGGCGCCGGCCCGCAGTTCAACATGACGGCGCTCGCGCTCCGGTCGGCCGGCGCAGTGAACGCGGTCAGCCGGCTCCACTCCGAGGTGACGCGCGGAATGTGGGGCGACATCTGGCCGGACGTTCCCGAGGAGAAGCGTCCGGTCGGATTTGTGACCAACGGCGTGCACGTGCCGACCTGGATCGCCGGTGAGCTCGCCGATCTGTTCTCCCGGTATCTGGGCGCCCAGTGGCTGGAACGCCACGACGACCCACTGCTCTGGGACGGCATTCTGACGATCCCCGACCAGGAGCTGTGGGCGGTGCGCCAGTCGCTGCGGCGGTATCTGTTCACCTTCATCCGCGAGCGCGCCCGCAACCGCTGGACCGAAGAGCACGTTGGCATCCCCCGCGTCGTCGCCGCGGGCACGTTGCTCGAGCCCGACGCGTTGACGATCGGCTTCGCGCGCCGGTTCGCCGGCTACAAGCGGCCGGAATTGATCTTTCATGACCCCGAGCGGCTGGGGCGCATCCTCAACGCGACGGGGCGGCCGGTGCAAATCATCTTCGCGGGCAAGGCGCATCCGGCCGACGAGATCGGGAAGCATCATCTCCAGCGCGTCTACAAGCGCGCGCTCGACCCGCTGTTTGGCGGACGCGTGGCGTTTGTCGACGACTACGATCTCCACGTCGCGCATTTCCTCGTGCAGGGCTGCGACGTCTGGATCAACAACCCCCGCAAGCCGCTCGAAGCGAGCGGGACGAGCGGCATGAAGGCGGCCCTCAACGGCGTCCCGCACTTGAGCATCCCCGATGGCTGGTGGGCGGAGGGCTACAACGGCAGCAACGGCTGGGTCATCGACGGCGGCCTCACGGGCGGCGATTACGAAG